>CAXUIR010000137.1:6031-6656 GCA_964251005.1 uncultured Acetobacteraceae bacterium
CGGCAAGAAGCTGAAGATGCTGAAGCGGCACCTCAAGACTGCCTACGGGCTTACGCCCGAGCAGTATCGCGAACGCTGGGGCCTTTCTGCCGACTATCCGATGGTGGCGCCTAACTACGCCAGCCACCGCTCCAGCCTGGCCAAGAAGATCGGGTTGGGGACCAAGCCGCGCGGGCCGTCGCGCAGGGGCTGACGCGAGGCAGGCAAGCGCTTCTTTTTCGAGAGAAAGAAGCAAAAAGCTTTTGTCTCCGCTGTCGCGCGCTCGCGGGAGAGTCACCGACAGGGGCTAGCGTTTTTTGGTTCTTTTTTCAGAAAAGAACCGCTTTCTTGCGCCTTATCGACAACCCCCACCCCCATCGGCTACGCCACCCTCCTGAGGGTGCCGCAAGGCGCCTCAAGGAGAGCGGATGGAATCGCGCATCGAGCGCATCTGCGTCGAACACGGGCTGAAGATGACCGGCCAGCGCCGGGTGATCGCGCGCGTGCTGTCCGACGCCGAGGACCATCCCGACGTCGAAGAGCTCTACCGCCGCGCCTCGGCACTCGACGAACGCATTTCCATCGCCACCGTCTACCGCACCGTGCGCCTGCTGGAGGAGCGCGGCATCCTGGAGCGGCGCGATTT
>CAXUIR010000138.1:0-6650 GCA_964251005.1 uncultured Acetobacteraceae bacterium
GTGCTGTCGCGGAGGTTTCTGCAGCGCTCGCGCAAGGGAACAAAAGTTTTTTTGGTTTCCAAAGAAACGCTTGCTCAGGCAGCGTTGTGCAGTAACGCATGCTGCGTCTGATACCAACCATCTCGGATCTAGACGGGTGACGCGCAAGCAAGCGGTTTTTAAAGAAGAACCAAAAAACTTTTACCCCCTTGAGCGCGCGTTGCAGAAAAATACCGCGACAGCCAGACCAAAAGTCTTTTGCTTCTTTTCTTCAGAAAAGAAGGGCTTGCCTTTCTTGCCTAACCTCGATGAGTGAGCATCCAGGGCCGCTGGTATGACCTGCCTTCCTCGCTTTCGCGCACACGGACGCCAGAACCCGCTGTGCGGTATCTCTGCAAGAGCTACACCGGCGTCATGACGCCAGCCCGTATCGTCCACCCGGCATTGGATGCCTCGGACACGCCCGTGCCCCCGGACTTCTACGCGCGTCCGGCACCCGACCTGGCGCGGGTGCTAATCGGCGTGCAGCTTCTAGTCGACGGCGTCGGCGGCCGGGTGGTCGAGACCGAGGCCTACGATCGGGACGATCCGGCGTCACACAGCTTCAACGGGCTGACGGCGAGGAACGCTGCCATGTTCGGGCCACCTGGCACGGTCTACGTGTATCGCTCCTATGGCCTGCACTGGTGCCTGAACGTGGTATGCGGCGTGGCACCGGGCAGCGCGGTGCTGATCCGTGCCCTGGAACCGGAACACGGCCTGGAGCTCATGCGCGAACGGCGGGGCAAGGTAGCCGAGCGTGATCTCTGCCGTGGTCCCGGTCGACTTTGTCAGGCCCTGGCCATCAGCGGAGCGGTGAATGGGCAGTCGTTGGACACGGCGCCTTTCACGGTCCGGGACCGCACGGTGCCGTTGGAAGTCGTCATGGGCCAGCGCATCGGTATCACCCGTGGTGCCGACACACTCTGGCGGTTCGGTCTGGCAGGATCGCGCTTCCTAAGCCGGCCGATGTAGCCGCAGTCACGTTCCTCGACCAAAGCCGGGGCGAATACGTGTTTGCCAGCACGCGTGTTCGTGCGGACGCAGGCGCTCGGCAAGGGCGCGGGCCCGCATGCTGTCCTGGAAGGCGTTGGTCCCACTGACCGGTAATCGACGACAGCCGGGACAAGCTCTTTGCTTCTTTTCTCGAAAAGAAGCGCTTGCTTCACTGAGCAACTGCGAGGCATTTGCAGCTAACCGCAACGAGCTTGACTAAGCCTAACCCAAGGCTAGGTAAGTCTCCATGCGCGACCTCGACACGTTGACAGAACGCGAGATACTGGCCCTGGCGATCAGCTCCGAGGAAGAGGACGGCCGCATCTACGCCGACTTTGCCGAGCGTCTGCGCCAGGATTTTCCAGACAGCGCGCGCATCTTCCAGGACATGTCGGTCGAAGAGAACGACCATCGCCGCAGCCTGATCGACTTGTACGCGGACAAATTCGGCCAGCATATCCCGCTGATCCGGCGGCAAGACGTGCGTGGCTTCTCCCCCAGCCGGCAATACTGGCACCTGTCGACGCTGAAGATCGAGACGGTGCGCAAGGCTGCGCGCGACATGGAGGCGCAGGCCGGCCGCTTCTACCGTGCGGCTGCCGCCCGCAGCACGGACACAAGCATACGCAAGCTGCTGGGCGACCTGGCCGAAATCGAGGACGGCCACGAGCGCCAGGCCGGCCACCTGACCGAGCAGCACCTCTCGGACGGCCGCGGCACCCGCGAGGAGGACGACGCCCGCCGGCGCTTCGTGCTGCAGATCGTGCAGCCCGGGCTGGTGGGGCTGATGGACGGCTCGGTCTCCACGCTGGCACCGGTGTTCGCCGCGGCCTTCGCCACGCATCAGAGCTGGAACGCGTTCCTGGTGGGGCTGGCGGCAAGCATCGGCGCCGGCATCTCCATGGGGTTCGCCGAGGCGCTCAGCGACGACGGCAAGATCTCCGGCCGCGGGGCGCCGATCCTGCGCGGGCTGATCTGCGGCGCGATGACCACGCTGGGCGGCATCGGACACACGCTGCCCTATCTGATCCCGGCGTTCTGGACGGCGACCTACGCGGCCGGTGCGGTGGTGGTGGTGGAGCTGGCGGCGATCTCGTGGATCCGCTGGCGCTACATGGAGAGCAACTTCGCCACCGCGGCGTTCCAGGTGATGTTTGGCGGGGCGCTGGTGCTGGCGTGTGGGGTGCTGATCGGGAGTTCGTAGAAGCAAGCAAGGGCTTCTTTTTCGAGCGGCTGTCGCGATCCTCTCCGGCGAGCGCGCGACAGCGAAGACAAAAGTTTTTTGGTTCTTTTTTTCAAAAAAGAACCGCTTGCTTTCTTGCCTAAGCCAGCAACCCCGCCCAAGCCCCGCTCATCAGCGTCGCCAAACTTCCAGACAGGATCGAGCGCAAACCTAGGTTCGCGATCTCCGCCCGCCGTGCCGGCACCATCGCACCGATGCCGCCGACCATGATGCCCGCACTTCCCAAATTGGCAAACCCGCACAGCGCGAACACCATGATCTGCTTCGATCGTGCCGAGAGCGCTTCCGGCTGCAACCCGGCCATGTTCACGTAGGCGACGAGCTCGTTCAGTATCGTCTTCGTGGCCATCAGCAACGATGCCGCCGGCGTCTGCGCCCACGGTATGCCGATCAGCCACAGCACCGGGCGCAGCGGCAAGGCGAGCATCGCCTGGATGCTCCAGGGTGCGGCGCCCCCGTGCGGGATGTGGCCCAGACCCATGTTGACAAGCGCCACGAGTGCCACGGTCACCAGCAGCGTGGTGGCGATGCCGACCAGCGGGGCCACGCCTTCCGCGGTGCCGCGAGTGATGGCGTCCAACGTGCTGGCGGCCGGGTGGTAGTCCGGCGAGACCGTCTCGATGTCGCCGGGCGCGAACGGGATCATCAGCGCGGCGACGGCCAGGGCCGCGGGCGTGCTGACGACGGAGGCGGTGAGGATGACGGCGAGCGCGTCCGGCAGCACCGGCGTCAGGATGGCGGCGTAGATGGCCATCACCGTGCCGGCGACGCCCGCCATGCCGGCGCTCATCAGAGCGAACAGCTCGCCGCGGGAGAGGCCGGCGAGGTAGGGGCGGATCAGCAGCGGCGCCTCGATCATGCCGAGGAAGATGTGGGTGGCAGCGCCCAGGGAGAGCGCGCCGGACAGGCCCAGCGCGCGGCGCAGCACCCAGGCAAAGGCCGTGGTGATGCGCTGCAACAGGCCCCAGTAGAACAGCAGCGAGCTGAGCGCGCTGATGACCAGCACCAGCGGCAGCACCTTGAACGCGAGGACGAAGCCGGCCGGCGGGTTGGTGGTGGTGAAGGGTGCGGGGCCGCCGGCGAGGTAGCCGAAGACGAAGCTGGCACCTGCGTCCGTTGCGTCCTGCAGGGCGGTGACCAGGTTGCTGACCAGCAGGATGGCCGCGCGCGCCGGGGCTGCGTGCAGCATCAGTAGCGCGAGGGCGGCCTGGAGCGCGAAGCCGCCGGCGACGGTGCGCCAGGGGATGGCGCGGCGGTCTTCGGAGAGCGCCCAGGCTAGGGTCGCGAGCAGGATCAGGCCGGGGATAGCTTGCACGGAAGAGGCCTGGCCGGGAGAGGTGAGCGCCGGCCATAGCTGTGACGAAGGCAAAAGAAAAGGCCTTCTTTTTCGAGAAAAAAAGCAAAAAGCTTTTGTTGCGGCTGTCGCGGTATTGTCTTGCGCGTGTTGCCGTGTCGGGGTTGTCCGCATCGGGTGTTTGTATCACGTTTGTCTACCGACCTTTTCGATCTGTTGCTGCACCGAGTGTGACTTCAGCGTCAATCCTTCCGCGGACAACTAGAGAGCCTTCGATTCCCACTCAAATCGTGCTCGTTCCTTGCCTTCCTTTCTGGACGTCGATGCGTGGGCATTCATGGCCGCTCGCGCCAGACATCTAGGCCCGCTTGTATGTTTCGTAGGTGGGCGAAACACGAGAGGCCAAATGTGCGCCGCCCAAGCCGGCTCCCCGCAGCATCGCTGCTTGTGCGAGGTGTGCAGGCTGCGTGGTCAGGTTCTCCGAACGCGCAGGTATCCGACCACGGAGAATATCAGCCACAGGACCTGTGTGACGAACGACGCGAGGTTGAAGCTCCACAGCAGCGAGAAGATCACGGCCAGACCGCCTGCGACGTTCAAGGCGGTGTAACGCGTATCTGCCAGTCGCAGCTTGCCAAGCTGCAGGCCGCCATACGCGCCGACGTAGAGCACGACTCCGAACAGCCCGACCGCATCAGGCGTAGTCACGTTTCACTCTTGCCTTCACCGACTTTCAAACGACACGCCTCAACACCACACCCCCAAGGAAGCAAATTTTTGCGGTCTCATTTCAAAAAAGGACCGCTCGCTTGCTCAATCCTGCAACACCCGATCCGGCCGCATCGGCCGAGGCCGCGGCAAAGGCACCACTGGCCCATGCAGCGCCGACCCGCGCCCCGACAGCGACGGGTTGGTCATGAAATACTCATGCGCAGACACGGGTTTTGCGCCCGGCGGCACACGCTCCCACTCGCCGGATGGTTTCAGCTCCCAGGATTGCAGCGTGTCCTTCAGGTTGGTCACCATGATCTGGTCGAGCACCTGCGCGTGCACGGTGGCGTTGCGAATCGGCACGAACGTCTCCACCCGCCAGTCCATGTTGCGTTCCATCCAGTCGGCGGAGCTGATGTAGACCAGCGCGTGCCGGCTGGGCAGCCGGTGACCGTTGCCGAACACGCAGATGCGCCCGTGTTCGAGGAAGCGGCCGACGATGGATTTCACCCGGATGTTCTCGGACAATCCCGGCACGCCGGGACGCAGGCAGCAGATGCCGCGCACCACCGCCATCACGTGCACGCCGGCGCGCGACGCTGCGTAGAGCTTGTCGATTAGCCGCGGGTCCACCAGGCTGTTCAGCTTCAGCCAGATCGAGGCGGGCTTGCCGTCACGCGCGAACGCCACCTCCTGGTCGATCAGCTCGCACAGCGTGGTGCGCAGCGTTAGCGGCGAGAACGCCAGCGCGTCCATGCGTTCCGGCTGCGCGTAGCCGGTCATGTAGTTGAACAGCCGCATCGCGTCGCGCGTGAGGTCGAGGTCGGCGGTGAAGAAGCTGAGGTCGGTGTACACGCGCGCGGTGATCGGGTGGTAGTTTCCGGTGCCGTAATGCGCGTAGCTGCGCATGGACGCGCCCTCGCGCCGCACCACCAGGCTGATCTTGGCGTGGGTTTTCAATTCGGCGAAACCGAACACCACCTGCACGCCGGCAGCCTCCAGCGAGCGGGCCAGGCGGATGTTGGCCTCCTCGTCGAAGCGCGCGCGCAGCTCCACCATCGCGGTGACCGACTTGCCGGATTCCGCAGCCTCGATTAGCGCCTTTACGATCGGGCTGTCGCGGCTGGTGCGGTACAGCGTCTGCTTGATGGCCACGACGTTGGGATCGGAGGCAGCCTGGCGCAGGAACTGCACCACCACATCGAAGCTCTCGAACGGGTGGTGGACGATGATGTCCTTGGCACGGATGGCGGCGAAACAGTCACCGCCGAAGTCGCGGATGCGTTCGGGGAAGCGCGGCGTGTATGGGGTGAACAGCAGGTCCGGCCGGTCGTCCACGATCAATTGCTTCAGATCAACCACGCCGATCAAGCCGGCCTGCACGCTGATCTCGTCGCGGTTGACGTCCACGCTGTCGGCGACCAGGTCGACCAGTGGCTCGGGCATCCCGGCGTCCACCGAGAGGTGGATGACGCTGCCGCGGCGGCGTCGTTTCAGCGCCGTCTCGTACATGCGCACCAGGTCCTCGGCTTCCTCCTCGAACTCGATGTCGGTGTCGCGGATCAGGCGGAACAGGCCCTGGCCGGTGATGGCAAATCCGGGGAAGACGCGCTGCAGGAACATCACCACCACGTCCTCGAGCATGACGAAGCGGATCTGCCCTGGCTGCTCGCCCGGCGGCAGGCGGATGAAGCGGTCCACCTGGCTGGGCAGCGGGATCAGGCCGCGCATGTGCTGGCCGCCATGCTGGCTGGCGGCCGGCTCCTCCTCGCGCTGCAGCTGCAACGCCATCACCAGGCCCATGTTGGGGATGAAGGGGAACGGGTGCGCCGGGTCGATGGCCAGCGGGGTCAGCACCGGGAAGACGCGCTCCATGAACCAGGAATCGAGCCAGCGGCGCTCGGCCTCGCTGATGCGGGCGGTGTCGCAGACCTCCAGCCCGGCCGCCTGCAGCGCGTGGCGCAGCTCCAGCCAGACGGTCTGCTGGCGGTCGAGCAGGGCCTTGGCACGCTCGTTGACGGCAGTGAGCTGCTGCGCGGGGGTGCGACCGTCCGGTGAGGTCTTCGTCAGCCCGGCACGCGCCTGGCCGATCAGCCCGGCGATGCGGACGGAGAAGAACTCGTCGAGGTTGGCGGCACTGATGCTGACGAAGCGCAGGCGCTCGAGCAGCGGGTGGCGGGTGTTCTCTGCCTCCTCGACGACGCGGGTGTTGAAATCCAGCCAGCTGAGCTCGCGGTTGATGAAGCGGTCGGGATCGCCGGGCGACATGGTCTGGGTGGGCGCTGCGTCTGCCGGCACGGGGCGGAGGTGCTGGGCGCGGGTGGAGGATCTGGGCATGGGACTAGTCTACAGCAGCGCGGCGCGCGGGGCATAATCGAAGCAAGCAAG
>CAXUIR010000139.1:0-6633 GCA_964251005.1 uncultured Acetobacteraceae bacterium
GGAAGCAAAAGTTTTTTGCTTCTTTTTTTCAAAAAAGAAGGCCTTGCTTGCTTCGGAACGATCAACCTCCAGGCCCGCCGGTATAAGACTGAGCGGTGCATGCAGCCCACGTGCTGAAGGTGTTTCCAAACCGGACGCGTTGCTCAGTAATCACGCTGACAGCACTTTGCACTCAGCTTGTTCCGTCCGAGAGAGCAAACTGAAAAGGGCCAAAAACCAATTGCCGCCTGTATGTGCGCCAAATTGGAACATGTCGTTTCAGCCCTCCGCGACAGCCGCAACAAATCCTTTTTGCTTCTTTTTCTCGAAAAAGAGGCGCTTGCTTCCTTCGCCGCCGACATCAGAAAACATGCCGTTGCATCCCCACCCGGACCAGATCCGGAATAGCCGTCGCCTTGCGCGTGGTCTTATCGATCATGACGAGCGTCGTCACCGCACTCGCAGCACATGTGTCGCCGTGAAAGATGCTGCTGCCGATCGCAAACGAACTCGACCCCAGGCGCAGCAGCCGGCAACCGATGTCGATCTCCGCCGGCCAGTGCAGCTCGGCGATGTAGTCGAGCTCCATCCTGCGCATCACCACCTGCACGTGGCCGGGCAGGTTCTCGATGACGCCGCTGCGGGTGAAGTTGGTGCGCCCGCTCTCCATCAGCGCGGCAAACGCCACGTTGTTGACGTGGCCGATCATGTCGGTGTCGGAGAAGCGCAGCTTTTCCTGGTACCAGTAGCGGTAGCTCTCGCGGCGGGAGAGGTCCGGCTGCCCGCTCACGCCGGTTGTCGTGCGAGAGGTGCGCAGGCTTGCGCCAACCAGTCGTGCACGTCGGTCGGCACGTGCGGGCCCACCTGCGCCAGCACGCGTGCGTGATAGTCGTCCAGCCAGCGCCGTTCGGTGTCGGTCAGCAGGTCGGGCTCGATCAGCACGCGGTCGAACGGCGCCCAGGTCAGCGTCTCGAAGCTGAGGAACGCCTTGCCGCCGGCGCCTTCGCCGGGCAGCCCGGTTGCGCGCCGCACCAGCACCAGGTTCTCCAGCCGGATGCCGTACTCGCCGGGCAGGTAGAAGCCTGGTTCGTTGGACATGATCATCCCCTCCTCCAACGGCGCCGGCCGCAAATAGGGCGAGATGGAGGCGGGGCCCTCGTGAACGGAGAGGAAGCTGCCGACGCCGTGGCCGGTGCCGTGGTCGAAATCGAGCCCGGCCTGCCACAACGCGGCGCGTGCAAAGGCGTCCAGCCGCACGCCGGCGACACCTTCGGGAAACACCAGCGTGGCGATGGCGATGTGACCCTTCAGCACGCGCGTGTAACGGTCGCGCAGCGTGGCGGTGGGCAGGCTCGGGCCGGTCCACACCGTGCGTGTCACGTCGGTGGTGCCGTCGAGGTATTGCCCGCCGCTGTCGATCAGGAACAGCTCGTTGGGCAGGATGGCGCGGTCGGTCTCCAGGCTAACGCGGTAGTGCATGATGGCGCCGTGCTCGCCGGCGGCCGAGATCGCCGGGAAGCTCTCGCCGCGGAACAGCGCGCCCTCCGCGCGGTAGCGCAGCAGCTGGGCGGCGGCCGAGGACTCGGTCTCGTGGCCGGCGGCGTCGCGCAGCCAGTGCAGGCACCGGCAGACCGCCACGGCGTCGCGCGCCGGGGCGGCGCGGGCGCCACGCCGCTCGGTCTCGTTCTTGCGGGCTTTCGCCACCAGGCAGGGGTCCTGGCCCGGAACCACCGTGGCACCGCCGGCGCGCAGCGTCTCGGCCAGCCAGGCCGGCGCGCCCACCGTGTCCACCCTCACCCGCTTGCCGGACAGCGCGGCGAGTGCCCCCGCCAACGCCTCGCGCGGCGAACAGGCCACCGCGTTGCCGAGGCGGTCGCGCACCGCCTGCGTCAGCTTCTGCGGGTGCATGAACAGCTCGACGCCGCCGTCGGCGTGCAGCACCGCGAAACCGAGGGCGACGGGCACGAAGGCCACGTCCTCGCCGCGCAGGTTCAGCAGCCAGGCGATCGAGGCGGGGTCGCTGATGACGGCCGCGTCCTGGCGGTCCTGCTTCAAACGGGCGGCGATGCGGGTGCGCTTGGCCTCGCTGGTCTCGCCGGCGTAGGCCTCGTCGTGCGGCACGGCGGGGGCTAGCGGTGCGGTTGGCCGGTCCGTCCAGGCGGCGTCGACCGGGTTGGTGGTGACCGGCGCCAGCGTTAGCCCTGCCTCTCGGAAGCGGGCGAGCTGGTCCTCGCTCATCAGCCAGGGGTCGTAGCCGATGCGGGCGCCAGGGGCGGTGTGGGACGCCACGTAGGCCGGCGGCGGCTGCTCGGTCACGTGCAGGCGGTCCCACAGCGCCGCGTCCGTCTGGGTGGCGAGCTGCAGGACGTAGCGGCCGTCGCTCCACACCGCGGCGCGGTCGGGGAACACGCAGGCCATGCCGGCGCTGCCGGTGAAGCCGGTGAGCCAGGCCAGCCGCTCGGCCGAGGCTGGAACGTACTCGCCCAGGTGCTCGTCCGCGCGCGGGACCAGAAAGGCGGCTAGGTCCTGGCGGGCCATCTCGGCGCGCACGGCGGCCAATCTTTCAGAGGCGCGTTCGAAAGCGTTCATGCGCGCAGCACCATGGTTGCCCAGTTTCCTTCCCGGAGGACGCGTTCGAGGTGCAGACCCTGCCTGCGATGCGCGGCCAGCACCATGGGCACCTGCCCGGTGAGCAGGCCCGCCAGGATCACCGTGCCGCCGGGCGCCAGGTGGCCCGCCAGGTCGCGCGCCATCAGGCAGAGCGGCCGGGCCAGGATGTTGGCCAGCACCAGGTCGAATTGCCGGCCGCGCAACCCCTGCCAGCCGTGGGCGAGCCGGGGGCGGATGCGCGGGCGCAGGCGGTTCAGCGTCGCGTTCTGGCCGGTGACGCGGACGGACCACGGGTCGTTGTCCACCGCCAGCACGCGCCGGTGCAGCAGGCTCGCCGCTGCCATCGCAAGGATGCCGGAGCCGGTGCCCATGTCGATGATGCGCGCCGGCCGCCGGTGCGCCACCATCTCCAGCGCGCGCAGGCAGCCGCGCGTGCTTCCGTGCTCGCCGGAGCCGAACGCCAGGCCGGCGTCCACCACCAGCGTGTGCCGGCCGGCGGTGCGCACGGTGGCCAGATGCGTGCCGCGGATGCTGAAGCGGCGGCCGATACGCTGTTCGGGAAACGCTTCGTAGACACGGGCAAGCCAGCCATCCGCCTCGGTGGGCGCGCGCCGCAGGGAAGCGTCGTAGCCGGTGACGACCTGTGCGACGGCGAGGCCTTGCCGGAGCGTCGCCTCGTCGCCGGCGATGGGCTTGACGCCTTCGACGCGCCAGGTTCTTGCATCTTCGTCTTCAAGGAAGAAACCGATCGTGGAGCAGGCGAGCGAGAGCGCGCCTTCGTAGGCTTCGAGGGCGTCTTCGGGGACGATGACGTAGACGGTCTCGAGCGGGGTGGCGTGGCGTTTCAAGAAAGCAAGCGCTTCTTTTTCGAGAAAAAGAAGCAAAAAGCTTTTGGTACGGCTGTCGCGGACCTTCCCACAGACGGGTGCCCAGGAGACAAAAGTTTTTTGGTTCTTTTTTTCAAAAAAGAACCGCTTGCTTTGCGACCCCGGCCGCAGCTTGCAACAACCAGCGTCATGCCTTTTCCACGAAACGATCCATCACCCGCTTCTGCCCAGCGTGCTCGAAGACGATGTCGAGCTTGTCGTCCTCGCTCGCCGTCACCTCGCCGTAGCCGAACTTCTCGTGAAACACCCGTTGCCCAACCGAGATCTTTTCCGTACGCGCCGGCCGGCCGGTCTGTTCCCAGGCTTCCGTGCGCCGCGCGACCAGCGGGCCGTTGTTGAACACGCTGGGTGCTGCGAGCGCCGCGCTGCGGGCGAGTGCGGCCGAGCCCGCATGTTCGATGTGCGCGTCCGGCAGCTCCTCGATGAAGCGGCTAGGGATGGAGCTCTGCCAGTTGGCGTAGATGCGGCGGTTGGCGGCGTAGCTGACCACGGCGCGCTTGCGGGCGCGGGTGAGGCCCACGTAGGCCAGGCGGCGTTCCTCCTCGAGACCCTTGTTGCCGCTTTCGTCCATGGTACGCTGGCTGGGGAACATGCCTTCCTCCCAGCCGGGCAGGAAAACGTTGTCGAACTCCAGGCCCTTGGCGGCGTGCAGCGTCATCAGGCTGATGCGGTCGGCTTCGGCCTGTTCCTCGTTTTCCATCACCAGGGAAACGTGGTCGAGGAACCCTGAAAGGTTCTCGAAATCCGCCATGGCGCGGACCAGTTCCTTGAGGTTTTCCAGGCGGCCGGGCGCCTCGATGGATTTGTCCTGGCGCCACATTTCCGTGTAGCCGCTTTCGTCGAGCATGGTGGCGATGGTGACGACGTGGCCGTCGGTCTCCAGCATGCGGCGCCAGCGGTCGAAACCGGCGCCGAGCTCGCGCATCGCCTCGCGCGGGCGGCCGCGCAGGGCGCCGGATTGTGCGAGCTGCACGGCGGCTATGGAGAGCGCGATGTTCTGCTGTCGCGCGGCCTGGTGCATGGCGCGCAACGCCACCTCGCCCACGCCGCGGCGCGGCAGGTTGACGATGCGCTCGAACGCCAGGTCGTCGCTGGGCTGGCGCAGGACGCGCATGTAGGCGATGGCGTCGCGTATCTCGGCGCGTTCGTAGAAGCGCAGGCCGCCCACCACGCGGTAGGGAATGGCGAGCGCAATCATCCGCTCCTCGAAGGCGCGGGTGTGAAAGCCGGCGCGCACCAGGATGGCCATGTCGGCGAGCCTGGCTCCATCGCGATGCCACGTGCTTACGCGGTCGCCGACCATGCGGGCCTCCTCGTCGGAATCCCACAGGCTGACCACGCTCACTTTATCGCCGTCGGCATGTGTCAGGCCGGACCTGAGAGTCTTGCCGAGCCGGCCTTCGTTGTTGGCGATCAGCGCTGCGGCGGCGGCGAGGATCGGCGCCGTGCTGCGGTAGTTGCGTTCCAGGCGGACGATCTTCGCACCTGGGAAGTCGTGTTCGAAGCGCAGGATGTTTTCCACCTCGGCGCCGCGCCAGGAATAGATCGACTGGTCGTCGTCGCCGACGCAGCAGATGTTCTTGTGCGACTGTGCCAGTAGCCGCAGCCACATGTACTGCACCACGTTGGTGTCCTGGTATTCGTCCACCAGGATGTAGCGGAAGATGCGGTGGTATTGCGCCAGCACGTCCGGCTGGCTGCGCAGGATGTCCGTCGTGTGCAGCAGCAGGTCGCCGAAATCCGCCGCGTTGAGAGCGCGCAGGCGCTGCTGGTATTGCGTGTAGACGTCGCGCATGCGGCCGTGGGCGAACTCGCCTTCCTCGCTGGCCGGCACGCGGTCCGGCGACTGGCCGCGGTCCTTCCAGCGCTGCAGCACACTCATCACCGCCTGCGGCGTCCAGCGCTTGGCGTCCACTTTCAGGGACTCCATCACCTGCTTCAGCAGGCGGACTTGGTCGTCGGTGTCGAGGATGGAGAAGCTGGAGGTGAGCCCCACGTGTTCGGCGTGGCGGCGCAGCAGGCGGGCGCACAGCGCGTGGAAGGTGCCGAGGAACAGACCCTCCACCGGGCGGCCGAGCAGGGTGCCGACGCGCTCGCGCATCTCGCGCGCGGCCTTGTTGGTGAAGGTGACGGCGAGCACCTGGCCTGGGCTGGCACGGCCGGTGAGCAGGATGTGGGCGAAGCGGGTGGTCAGCACGCGGGTCTTGCCGGTGCCGGCGCCGGCCAGCACCAGGAGCGGGCCATCAATGGTCTCCACGGCCTGGCGCTGCTCGTCGTTCAGCTTGGTGAGGTAGTCGGTCACGTGCATCCGGCGGTGGGAGTGAGGGCGAGGATATAAGGGAGAAGGTCGCGTGCCGGAACCCTGGGCAAGCAAGGCCTTCTTTTTCGAGAAAAAGAAGCGGTCCTGTCCGGCGAGCGCGCGACAGCGGAAGCAAAAGTTTTTTGGTTCTTTTCTTCAAAAAAGAACTGCTTGCTCGCTTCCTTCTCTTTGGGGTTCTCCAATGCGCCTGATCGCCCTGCTCCTCGCCCTCGGTGTGGCCGCCTGCGACAAGCCCCTGCCTGTGGCCCACTTCGCCGGCACCACGCCCGCCTTCGACGCGGTCACCTTCTGGACCGGCCACCACCGGTCCTGGGGCGTGCTGGAGAACCGCGCCGGCCTACCCACGGACACGGTGGTGACAGACTGCGTCGGCACGCTGCAGCCGGACGGCGTGCTGCACATGGCGCAGACGCTGACCCTGGGCGACGGCACCGTGCAGCACCGCGACTGGCACCTGCGCCGCACCGGCCCGGGCAGCTTCACCGCAACGGCGAACGACATGGTGGGCGAGGCGCATGGTGAAGCCGGGGGGCGCGCGTTTCATTGGGACTGGGTGCTTGCGCTGTCGCCGGGCAACCCGCTGAAGGACGTGACGATGAGCCAGTGGATGTACCTGGAGGATGGCGGAACGATGCTGAACCATACGACCATCAGCAAGCTGGGCGTTGTGGTGGCGCAGGTGTCGGAACAGTTTCAGGCTGTGCCTTGATCGCTGCTTACCTGGGCCAGCGATGAGAAAACATCCTTGCGGTGTCTGCCGGCAAGAAAGAAAGCAAGCAGTTTTTTTTAGGGTCTGTCGAGATTCAACGCGAGTTCACGAGTGCTGCGGCCAGGGAG
>CAXUIR010000140.1:0-3016 GCA_964251005.1 uncultured Acetobacteraceae bacterium
GAACGGTCCGCGACAGCCGAGACAAAAGTTTTTTGCTTCTTTTTTTCAAAAAAGAAGGCCTTGCTTTCTCTTTTTCCTCAAAGGCCCGCAATGTCCGAAACCACCCAGGGCCCCCCCGCCAGCCTCAAGCCCTGGATCATCGGCCCCGTCGTCGTGGCCGGCCTGTATTTCGGCCAGGAACTGCTGGTGCCGTTCGTGCTGGCGGTGCTGCTGGCTTTCGTGCTGGCGCCCGCAGTGAGCGTGCTGCAGCGGGCCAGGCTGGGCCGCACGCTGCCGGTGATGATCACCGTGCTGCTCGCCTTTGCGCTGATCGGCAGCGTCGGCATGGTGGTGGGCCGCCAGTTGGAGACCTTGGCGCAAGGCCTGCCCAGCTACGAGGCGACGATCCGCCACAAGCTGACCACCCTGCCGCTGGGCCACGACCTGAGCGAGCAATTGTCCGCCTCGCTGGACAGCGTGCTGGGCTCTGCCTCGCCCGGCGTGGCCAAAGCCGGCCGCACCAGCGTGGCCGTGGTCACACCCGCCACTGGCCACAACCAGGCAAGCCCCGCCGGCGCCCAGGGCTCCTCCGCGCTGGTGATCGTGCGCACCGTGGTGACGCCGCTGCTGCCCATCCTGGCCACCTTCGGCGTGGTGCTGATCTTCGTGATCTTCGTGCTGCTGTTCCGCGAGGATTTGCGCGACCGCCTGGTGCGCCTGGTCGGCCGCGCCGACCTGCACCGCACTATCATGGCGATGAACGACGCGGCCCGCCGCCTGTCCCGCTTCTTCCTGATCCAGGTGGCCATCAACGCTGGCTTTGGCACCTGGATCGGCGCCGGCCTGGCCATCTCCGGCCTGCCCAACCCGGTGCTGTGGGGCATCCTCGCCAGCATGATGCGCTTCGTGCCGTTCATCGGCACCTACATCGCGCTCGCCCCGCCGCTGCTGCTTGCACTCGCCGTCTCGCCCGGCTGGAGCTTGGCGCTGATCGTGCTGCTGCTCTACGCGCTCAGCGAACTGGTGATGGGCCAGGTGGTCGAACCGCTGCTGTACGGCCACAGCACCGGCCTCTCGCCGCTGGCGGTGATCATGGCGGCGACGTTCTGGGCGTTCCTGTGGGGACCCGTGGGCCTGCTGCTGGCCACCCCGCTGACCGTCTGCCTTGTGGTGATCGGCCGGCACGTGGAGAGCCTCAGCTTCCTTGAGGTGATGCTGGGCGATTCCCCACCGCTGGATGCCGAGGAGACGTTCTACCAGCGCGCCCTGGAGGGCAACGCCCGCGTCCTGGCGGCCCAGGCGCGCGTGGCGGTCGACCGCAGCTCGCTGGCCGAGTACTACGACCGCGTCGCCCTGCGCGGCCTGGCGCTGGCGCAGGCCGACCTGGCCCGCGACGCACTGGCCTTCGAACGGCTGGAGGCGATCCACCAGCAGATCGAGCACCTGCTGGGCTTGCTGGACGCCGCCCAACCGGTGCGGCCTGTTGCCGACGCCTCCGCCATACCGGACGACTGGCGTGCCGACGGCGCGGTGCTGTGCATCCCCAGCCGCGGCCAGCTGGACGACCTCGGCGCGCAGATGGCCGTGCAGGTGCTGCGCCAGGCCGGCTTCGGCGCCCGGGCGGAGTCCAACCTCATCCTCGGCGCGCGGCAAGGTACGCCGGACACCGTCAGTGCGGCGCGTCTGGTCTGCCTCTCCGCCCTGGAACAGGGCAGCTCGGCTGCGGCGATGCGCTACCTGCTGCGCCGGATCGAGCGGCAGATGCCTCAGGCCGCCGTGGTGGTGTGCCTGTGGCACGCGAGCGGCGACAGCGAGACGCTGGCCACGCTGCGCAGCCAGGGCAACGAAGAGATGATCGTGCTCTCGCTGGGCGAGCTGGTGGCGCTGACGCGGGCGGTGTGTGCCCGGGGGCGTCGGGTGGCGGCTTTGGAGGAGGCTTGAAGAGGGCGTGTAACCCGACAGCGCGGAAGGTAAGCAAGGCCTTCTTGTTCGAGAAAAGAAGCAAAAAGCTTTTGTCTCGGCTGTCGCGGACCTTTCCGCATCGCGTAGCTCGTGTCTCAAAAGTTTTTTGGTTTGTTTCTTACAAAAGAACCGCTGCTTGCGTTGCATCCGTCTGACCAATGGAGCGCGCAATGACCGACATTACCTTGCAGCAGGCCCAGGCCGTCGTCGCCGGCGCGCTTGCCTATGCACGCTCGGAAAAGCTGCTGCCCCTGCTGGTGCTGGTGCTCGACTCACGCGCGGCGCCTAAAGCCTGTCTGGCCGAGGACGGCGCCAGCCGCAGCCGCTGGGACATCGCGCACGGCAAGGCCAACGGCGCGCTCGCCATGGGCTTGGGCTCGCGCACGCTGGCAAAGCGCGCGCGTGAGGCGCCCAGCTTCTTCGCCTCGCTCAGCACGGTGGTCGCCGGCGGCCTGGTCGCCGGGCCTGGCGGGGTGCTGGTGCGCGACGCCGCCGGCGCCATCATCGGCGCGGTCGGCATCAGCGGCGACATCGGCGACAACGACGAGCGTGCGGCCATCGCGGGGATCGAGGCGGCCGGGCTGACTGCGGACGGCGGGAGTGACTGAAGGTAAAGGCAAGCGGTTCTTTTTTCGAAAAAAAAACCAAAAAACTTTTGTCTCCTTGGGTACACGCTGAAGGACGCGCCGCGACAGCCGTACCAAAAGTTTTTTGCTTCTTTTTTTTCAAAAAAGAAGCGCTTGCTTTCTACCTAAAATCCCGAGTGCTCACCTTGATCCCCCGCATGTCCGGCGCCCCGCCATGCTTGGCCTCATCTCCCCGCCCGGTGTGGAACGGAAACGCCTCATCGCGATGGCCAATGCTGCGCAGCATGTCCGAGAGGTCCTCGAGCCTGTCGGCAACCACGTGGATCACGCTGCCTTCGCGCTGCAGCTTGCCGTGGCAGGCGATCATGCCGGCAGACAGGATCAGCCGCCGCTGCTTGGCGAAGATCGCAGGCCAGATGATGAGGTTTGCGTGGCCGGTCTCGTCTTCGATGGTGATGAACATGGTTCCTTTGGCGCTGCCGGGCTTC
>CAXUIR010000140.1:3026-4414 GCA_964251005.1 uncultured Acetobacteraceae bacterium
CACCAGCACGATGCCGGCGATGGACACGCGCTTGCCGTCGCGCGTGTGGGCGAGCTCGGCTGCGCGGATGTTGCCCGCGGCTGCAAGTTCGTCACGAAGGAAGCTGACGGGGTGGCGGCGCAGCGTGAGGCCGATGCTGCGGTAGTCCTCCACCACCTCGCGGCCCGGCCGCATCGGTGAGATGGCTGTTGCGGCCTCGGCGAAATCCTCGCGTCCGGCGAACAGCGGCAGGTCGGCCGGCGAGAGTGCGCGCACCTGCCACAGCGCTTCGCGGCGGTCCAGGCCGAGGCAGGAAAAAGCGTCGGCTTCGGCCAGGCGTTCGAGGCTGGGGATGGCGATGTGCGTGCGGCGGTGCAGGTCGGCGATGTCCTCGTAAGGCTCGTAGCGGTTGTTGATTAGCCGCACTGCATCCTTTTCAGGCAGCCCCTTCACCATGCGCAGGCCGAGACGCAGGGGTGTGCGGCCGGCGGCGGCATTTGCGGTGGCTGCGGCGGCACGGTTGGCCGGACTCTGCAGGCTCTCCCGATGCGGGGCATCTTCGGCTGGCGGGTGGTCCGGTGTCGCCGCGTGACGCACCGGTTCCAGCGTGCAATCCCACCGGCTGTGATTGATGCTGGCGGCACGCACCGCCACGCCGTGCTGGCGCGCGTCGCGCACGATCTGCGCCGGGGCGTAGAAGCCCATCGGCTGTGCGTTGAGCAGCGCGCAGGCGAACACGTCCGGGTGGTGGCACTTCATCCACGAGCTGGCGTAGGCGATCAGCGCGAAGCTGGCGGCGTGGCTTTCTGGAAAACCGTAGCTGCCGAAACCCTCGATCTGCTTGAAGGTGCGTTCGGCGAACTCGCGCTTGTAGCCGTTGTCCACCATGCCTTCGATCAGCTCGGCCTGGAACTTGTTGACGCCGCCTGTCACCTTGAAGGTTGCCATGGCGCGGCGCAGCTGGTCGGCGCGTGTCGGCGTGAAGCCGGCGCAGACGATGGCGACCTGCATCGCCTGCTCCTGGAACAGCGGCACACCCAGCGTCTTGCCAAGCACGCGTTCGAGCTCCGGCGTGGGATACTCGGGTTCTTCCAGGCCGTCGCGTCGGCGCTGTCGACGTCGGGCCTCGCGCCGAACCGGCTGGAACTGGAGATCACGGAAGGCGTGTTGCTCCAGGAGAACGAGGCCAATCTCGCCACGCTCCACGCCCTGCGGGCCCTCGGGCTGCGCATCTCCATGGACGATTTCGGCACGGGCTATTCCTCCCTGAGCTACCTGCGGTCGTTTCCCTTCGACAAGATCAAGATCGACCGTTCTTTCGTCTCGGGGGGGAGATCGCAGGAAGACTCCATGGCGATCGTCCGTGCCATCGCCAGTCTCGGTGCGTCCTTCGGCATGACGCCGGTAGC
>CAXUIR010000140.1:4424-6629 GCA_964251005.1 uncultured Acetobacteraceae bacterium
AGATAGGGATGCACCATGTCGCCCTGGATCGGCCCGGGGCGCACGATCGCAACCTCGATGACGAGATCGTAGAGTTTCTTCGGCTTCATGCGCGGCAGCATGGACATCTGCGCGCGGCTTTCGATCTGGAACACGCCGATAGTGTCGGCGCGCTGGATCATCCGGTAAGTGGCGGCGTCGTTTGTCGGCACGTCGGCGATGGTCTTGTAGTCCAGGCCACGATGTTCGGCGAGCAGGTCGAAAGCGCGGCGCATGCAGCCGAGCATGCCCAGGCCCAGCACGTCCACCTTCATGAAACGCATGTGGTCGATGTCGTCCTTGTCCCACTCGATCACCTGACGGTCCGCCATCGACGCAGGCTCGATCGGCACCAGCGTGTCCAGCCTGTCCTGCGTCAGCACGAAGCCGCCTGGATGCTGCGAGAGGTGGCGCGGAAAGCCGATCAGCTCGCGCGCCAGGTTTAGCGTCAGGCGCAGCCGCCGGTCCGACAGGTTCAGGTTCAGCGCTTCTGCGTGTTCCTCGTCCACGCCGTCGCTGCTCCAGCCCCACACCTGGCTGGCGAGCGAGGCGGTAACGTCCTCGGTCAGGCCTAGCACTTTACCGACTTCGCGCACTGCGCCGCGGGAGCGGTAGCGTGCCACGGTGGCACACAGCGCAGCACGATCACGGCCGTAGGTTTCGTAGATCCATTGGATCACCTCTTCGCGCCGCTCGTGCTCGAAATCGACGTCGATGTCCGGCGGTTCGTGGCGGTCGCTGCTGAGGAAGCGTTCGAACAGCAGGTTGCTCTCCACCGGGTCGATAGCGGTGATGCCGAGCGCGTAGCAGACCGCGGAGTTGGCGGCGCTGCCGCGGCCCTGGCAGAGGATGCCGCGCGAGACGGCGAAGCGGACGATGTTGTTGACTGTCAGGAAGTAAGGCGCGTAGGCCATCGTGGCGATCAGTATCAATTCGTGCCTGAGCTGGTCTGCCACTTTGTCCGGCGTCGCACCTTTGTAGCGGCGCTCGGCACCCTCCCAGGTCAGGCGCTCGAGAGTCTGCTGCGCAGTGATGCCAGGTTCGGTTTCGTGCGGATACTGGTAGCACAGTTCGCGCAGGCTGAAGCTGCAGCGCTCGGCGATCTCCTGCGTGCGGGCGACGGCGTCGGGGTAGGCTGCGAACAGCCGCGCCATCTCCTCAGGCGGTTTGAGGTGGCGTTCGGGCGCGCGCGTGCGACGGAAGCCGGCATCGTCGATGGTGCAGCCCTCGCGTATGCAGGTGACCACGTCGTGCAGGATGCGCCGGCGCGGGTCGTGGTACAGCACGTCGTTGGTGGCGACGGTGGGCACGCGCGCCTCCTGCGCCATCTGGGTGAGCGCGTGCAGGCGCGCGGCATCGCCAGGACGGCGATGCAGGGTGAGCGCGAGGGTGGCGTCCCTGCCGAAAACGTCTTTCAAGCGCTGCAGGTTTTCCTGCAGCGTGGCGTTCGCGTGGTCGGCCAGCAGGATCGCGATCAGGCCCTCGGCATGGGCGGTAACGTCGCTCCACTCCAGCCGGCAGGCGCCCTTGCCGGCGCGGCCCTTGCCGATGCTGAGCATGCGGCACAGGCGCGCGTAGGCGGCGCGGTTCGTGGGATAGACCAGCAGCGAGGTGCCGCAGGCGAGGTCGAGCCGGCAGCCGATGATGAGGCGCATCTCCGCCTCGATGGCGCGCTGGTCGGCGCGCGCGATGCCGGCGAGGCTGTTGCGGTCGGTAATCGCGATGGCGTCGTAGCCGAACAGCTTCGCCTGCGCGAGCAGCTCTTCGACGTGCGAGGCGCCGCGGAGAAAGGAGTAGTTCGAGGTTGTCTGGAGTTCTACGTAGGGCATTTCTGGTGGCCAGTCGGTTGGGTTGAGGCAAGGAGTTCTTCTTGAGGTGCAACCAGAAAACTTTGTTTGCTCGGCTTTATCTTCTGAAAGTGCAGAACATGACCAGCAAAAGCCTTTCGCCTGCACGATACACGTTTAATAAATTATAGTGGTTTAGACTGATGCAAACGGGCCTGGAGTTTTACCGTTGCGAAGCAAGCAAGGCCTTCTTTTTTGAAAAAAAGAAGCAAAAAACTTTTACTCCCGCGCCCTGCATCAAGGAGAAGAATACTATGCAAGCGCACATGCTGGCAGAACCAGGCCTGACCGTGGCGCAGGCGTCGGAGCAAAAGTTTTTTGCTTCTTTTTTTCAAAAAAG
>CAXUIR010000141.1:0-6623 GCA_964251005.1 uncultured Acetobacteraceae bacterium
GTGCTCCCTTCCATTCCTCGGAACATAATGCACCATCAAACCCTGGGACTAAACAGCGGCGTCGACCAACATCAAACTGCGGATCAGATCAAATTCAGGCAGTCGCCGCTCGCTTCGGAGGCACGTGATTAGTTGTCGACCGCTTGGGCGTAACGCGTCCCGATAAGCCTCGGGCGAACCCGGCAACGCTACACCCGCCCACCACACATCGAACGCCGCCCAGCCTCTTCCGCCAACGCCCTCAACCCCAGCGCATCATACACCACCGCCAGCGCACGATTAGTCGGCACGCCATCCGGATCCCCCAGCCGGCGCAGCTCCAGCACCTGCTGCGCCCTGGCCATTCGCCCGGCGCGCATAAGCACGTCGAGAAAGATCTGGTCGAACAAATCACGCTGCGCGTGGCTGCCGCCAACCTCCACCATCCTGCCCAGGCAAGGCTCAATAAGCCGCAACGCCGCTTCGGCATCGCCGGAGACGTAGGCCGACAAGCCCTCAGCAAGCGGCGCGCCGACCTCTCGCCACACCGCGCGAACCGAGGCTGGCCCGCTGACACCCGCCTCCCTGATAGCGCCCAGAAGAGTCGCCGCCTCCGGCCGGCTGGCGCGCAGCAGGCCGTAAAGGTATTGCAACGACAGGAACGGCTGCATGACGTCGGCCCGCCGGCCAACCAGGTAGGCGCCGAGCTCGGCCCAGCGCTGTCCCACCTCGATGCCGGCGAACTCGAACCTCGCCAGCAGCGACACCGCGCCGATCTGATCCTGCGAGAACGTCTTCTCCTGCGCCCAGCAATGATCGTCGTATGCCGCCACCGCTTCGACCATGCGGCCCTGGCTGAGGTAGAACAGCGCCAGGTGCCACCAATGATGCGTGTACATGAAGGAGGTCAGCCCGGCCCATGTCTCGCGCACCGACTCCAGAAACGCCGCGCCCTCCCCGATCCGGCCCTGGGTCAGCATGACATGGGCCAGCGCGTGCTGCGCCCAGGGCTCCTGCCGCTGCAACGCGAGCGCGTGACGGGCCGATCGCTCGGCGCGGTCCAGCAAGTGCAGCTGCTCGTAGGCGAACGCCAACATGCCGTGCAGGTAGGCGACGTCCGCGGCCGCCGCCTCGCTACCCAACGCCACGCGCAGCATCGCGGCGAAATCCCCCGCCGCGAAATCATGGTATTGATGCAGCTTCAGCATCGCCAGGTCGCGCGGATGCTCCCGCAGGATCGCCTCGGTGGTCCGCTGAGCGCCCGCCAAATCGTCCGCAACCCAGGCCCGCAGCACGCTGGCGACCTGCCGCTCCCGCCAGTTGGCCCCCGCTTGCGCCCGTTCGGCGCGCGCCAGGTAGCGCCGGGCTTCGTCCGGAACGCCGCCGGTCTCCGACAGCATCCACAGCAGGCCGGCATAGGCGTTGGCCAGCATGTCACGCTCGTCAGCGTCGGCGACGGCGAGAACGTTGGCAATCCGCCGGTCGTAGCCGAGGTAGCCGAGCACGAAATCGTCGATCCCGGACGCCGTCTCCGCGCGCAGCGTGCTGATCGGGTTGCCCAGGCTGTCGTGGAACATGGCTACTCCCCGGTGGCGGCAAGCCCGGCCGCGCTCAGCATGTCCTGGATCGCGCGGTTGGTCACCTCTGGCGCCTCCAGCATGATCTGGTGCCCGCACTGCGGCACGTTTTGCAACGTCGCGTTCCTCAGCGTCCCCGCCAGCCTGGCCGACGCGGCGGCGGGGATGAGCCCGTCCGCGTCGCCGGCCAGGATCAGCATCGGCTGGATCAGCCGGCGCAACGCCGCCTCGTCCACCGCGGGGGCGCCGGCGAGCAGCGCCTGCATCATCGCCAGCGTGTTGCCGCGCGTGGCACGCTGCTCGGCGGCGACCAAGGCGCGGTCGGCACCCGGCGCCCAGGCCCGCTTGCGGAAGCCGCGCGCCAGCAACGGCCGCGCCAGTTCCAGCAGCGGCAACGGCACGCGCCCAAGCCACCCGGGCAGCAGCCGTCCACCCATCGAGCCGAGCGGCGCCGCCCCCAGCAGCACCACCGCATCCACCGCCGAGGACCGGCCTGCATCAGACGTGTCAGGTGCCGCCAGCGATGACGCGCCTGCGAGAGGCGGGTCGGCCTCCGTTACCGCCGCTCCCCCTCCAGCGGGCGGACCCTCGGAAGCTTCGGCGAGCAGCCAGGCCAGCAGCAGCCGGGCGCCGTAGGAATGCGCGACCACCACGTTGCGCGCGCTGCGATGCGCCGCGAACACTGCCCGTGCGTCGGCAACCAGCTCGGCGCCCTGGTAGGCGGCAGGGTCCGTCGGCTTCGGGCTGCGTCCATGCCCGACGGCGTCCCACGCCACCAGGTTCATCGCCCGGCCGCTG
This sequence comes from uncultured Acetobacteraceae bacterium, assembly GCA_964251005.1. Taxonomy (GTDB): domain Bacteria; phylum Pseudomonadota; class Alphaproteobacteria; order Acetobacterales; family Acetobacteraceae; genus BOG-908. The sequence goes on from CAXUIR010000141.1 coordinate 2,355, forward strand.
TAATGCCGCCACTGAAAGCGCCACTGTTCCTTGTTGCCGCCCCCGCCATGCACGAAGAACAGCGTGGTGTCGCTGCCCGCGTCGTGCACTGCCACGTGCAGGCGCCGGCCGGGCCGAACTTCCACCAGCTTGCCGCTCAGGACCGTCGCGTCTTCAGTCAAGTCCGCTCACTCCGCTTACCAGGGGCTTGGAGGTTGACCGTCCCACAGCAAGCAAGGCCTTCTTTTTTGAAAAAAAGAAGCAAAAAACTTTTTCCTCCGCTGTCGCGGACCTATCCGCGAGAGCGCGCGACAGCGGAGTCAAAAGTTTTTTGGTCCTTTTTTTCAAAAAAGGACTGCTTGCTTTCTGTAAGTCAGCATCAAGGCCGGCTGGCATCAGGTGGATGCGCCGAAGCGCGCGTGCCAGCAGGCCTGCTCGCCCGGGCGCCCCGCCGAGCGTGCCTCGAACACGCCGCGCGCGATGGCCCGCGCCGTCACCAGCGTGGCCGCCAGACAGATCTCGTTGAAGGCGTCGTCCGCTTCGCCGAGCAGGCGGGCGCCGGTCGCCGCGCCGAACATGGTGTCGCCGTCGTGCGCCAGGTGGGCCGGCAGCACGCCCCGTGCCACGCCGTCCTGGCCCAACACCGCCATGCGGTGGACCTGTGCCGGGGTCAGGCCGGCATCGCACGCCACGATGCCGATCGTGGTGCCCGGTGCGCCGGTCTTCATCCGCAGCCGCAGATCGTCCGCCGACGGCGCTGGCAGGCCGAGCCCGCCGAACTCCGCCCCCTGCTCGAACGGCGCCGCCCAAAAATGCCGGGTGCCGCCCATGGTAGCCGTGCCGACAGGGTTGGCGGCGACAAGGGCGGCCACGGTGTGGCCGTGCCGCGTCACCATGCTCGCCGAACCCAGGCCGCCCTTCACCGTCGCCGTCGTGGCGCCGATGCCGGCACCCGCCGTGCCCAGGGCAAACGCGCCGTCCCCAGCCGCTCGCACCGCCGCGTGGCCGAACGCCGCGTAGGGCGAGAAGCGGCCCCACGCCTTGTCACCGCCGTTGGCCAGGTCGAACAGGCTGGCCTGCACCACGATCGGAACGCGCGAGATCGGGTAGCCGGGCTGGTCCGGCGGCAACGGTGGAAGGTCCTCGCGCAAGGCGGCCTGCACGCCGGCGGTCGCGTCGAGCCCGAAGGTGGAGCCGCCGGAGAGCACCACCGCGTTGACCCGCTCGACGATCATGTCCAGCCCGAGCAAGGCGGTCTCCCGCGCGGCGGGCGCACCGCCTAGCATGCTCGCCGCGGCCACCGCCGGCTGGTCGAACAGGATGACGGTCACCCCGGACCGCAGCGTGTCGCAGCCGGCATGGCCCACCCGCAGCCCTGCAACATCGCTCAGCAGGTTCAGCAAGCGCAGGTCTGCCCGGCCGGCACGCAGCCGGCTCGAAAACCGCAAGCCCCCCGGCCCGTGGCGCACGGGCGTCGCACGAACCGGCAAGCCGCGATGCCCGTGCGGCCGCCTGGATCTGGGTGGACCGGTGTCACGGCGTCAGCATGCGCCGGCGGGGCCGGGCCGGCAAAGCGGCAACCAGGCTTCGGGTCACCTCGTGGCGCGGCGCGTCCAGCACGGCGGCGGTCTCGCCCTGTTCGACCACCCGGCCACCCTGCAGCACCAGCACACGATGCGCCATGTGGCGGATGACGGCCAGGTCGTGGCTGATGAACACCAGGGCCAGGCCGAACCGCGCGCGCAGGTCCAGCAGCAGGTTCAGCACCTGCGCCTGCACGGAGACGTCCAGCGCGGAGACCGGCTCGTCGGCCACAACCAGCGCGGGCCGGGTGATCAGCGCGCGCGCGATGGCGATGCGCTGGCGCTGCCCGCCGGAAAACGCGTGCGGATACAGGTCGGCCGACGCCGCCGGCATCGCCACCGCCTCCAGCGCCTCGGCCACACGCCGCCGCCGCTCGGCACGCTCTGCGCCGGCTACCGCCAACGGCTCGGCCACGATGGTGCCGACGCGCTGCCGCGGGTCCAGCGAGCCGTAAGGGTCCTGGAACACCGCCTGCACGAGCTGGCGCACGCGGCCGCGCTCAGGCCCGAACAGGTCCGTGCCGGCAACGCGCACCGTTCCCGCGTCCGGCTTGTCCAGGCCCATCAGCATGCGGGCCAGGGTGGACTTGCCGCTACCAGACTCGCCCACGACGCCGAGCGTCTCGCCTGGCCACACGCACAGGCCGACGTCGTCGAGCACGCGGCGGCGGTAGTTCCGCACCAGTCCGGTTGCTTCGAGCAACGGGGCTGTCATGGGATTGGGTAAGGCAAGCAACGCCTGCTTTTTTGAAAAAAGGCAGCAGAAAATTTTTGCGCCTGCTGTCGCGGAGTCTCCCGCAGCGCGTGCCCCGGGAACAAAAGTTTTTTGGTTCTTTTTTTCAAAAAAGAACCGCTTGCCTTGCTGCTCATGCCGCCCGCTGGTGAAAACACGCCGCCGCGTGGCCCCCGCGCCCGCCCAGCGCCGGCACAAGCTGCGCGCAATCGGCTTCCGCACGCGGGCAGCGCGGCGCAAAGGCGCAGCCCGGTGAGCGGTGGTAGGGGTCCGGCACCCGGCCGGATACGCCGGCCAGGATGCTGCCGGGCGTGGTGCCGGCCTGCAGCGTGGCCGCGAACAGGCCCTGCGTGTAGGGGTGCAGGCGGCGGGCGAACACCGCGTCCGTCGGGCCGGTCTCGGCAACCCGGCCGGCGTACAGCACCAGGATGCGGCCGGCGGCCCGCGCGGCCAGGCGGAGGTCGTGGGTGATCAGCAGCAGGGCCATGCCGCGCTCTGCCGCCAGTCCGGCCATTAGGGCGACGATCTGCGCCTGGGTCGTGCCGTCCAGCGCGGTGGAGAACTCGTCGGCGATCAGCAGCGCGGGGTCGCTGGCCAAGGCGATGGCGATCATCACCCGCTGGCGCTGGCCACCGGACAGCATGTGCGGGTAGGCATCAGGCGAGACCCGCCCGGACTGCAAGCCGACCTGGTCAAGCAGCCGTCGCGTCCTGGCGTCGGCTTCGGCGCGGCCCACGCGCAGTTGCAGGCGCATGCCCTCGGCGACCTGCCGGCCGATCGGCTGCACCGGGTTGAGCGCCAGCTTCGGCTCCTGGAACACCATGCCGATCTGCCGGCCGCGCACCCGGCACAGCTCGCGGTCGGCCATGCCGAGCAGCTCCTGCCCGGCCAGCCGCACGGCGCCGGACGCCACCAGGTTGCCAGGCAGCAGGCCGATCACGGCCAGCGCCAGCAGCGACTTGCCACAGCCGGACTCGCCCACGAGGCCCAGCGTCTCGCCCGCGTCGAGCGTGAGGTCCACGCCGTCCAGCAGCGCGGTGGCGCCTGCACGCACCCGCAGCGCTTCGACGTCGAGCAGCGCCCTCATGGTGCGCGCATCCCGCTCGGCCCGTCGTCGCTCCGGCCGTGGCTACTCATACCAGCCCTCCTGGAGGGGCACATACAAAGCAAGCAAGCAGTCCTTTTTTGAAAAAAAGGACCAAAAAACTTTTACTACCCCGCATCTGCAGCGTCCGGCTGCCTATGGATAAACGAGGCAGCTCAACCCGCGCAGATAGCAAAAGTTTTTTGCTTCTTTTTTTCAAAAAAGAAGGCCTTGCTTGCTTCCTGAAGAGTCAACGGCCAGGCGAGCCGGTATCAGTTCTGGGCGATGGCGCAGCAGCGTAGGGTCCAACACGTCGCGCAGTCCGTCGCCAAGCTGGTTCAGCCCAAGCACCAGCAGCGCGATCACCGCGCCCGGGGCCACCACCAGCAGCGCGTGGTCGAACACCTGGGTCTGGTAGTCGGCCAAAGCGCGGCCGAGGCTCGGCACCGGCGGCGGCGTGCCCAGGCCGAGATAGGAAAGCCCGGCCTCGCTCAGCACCGCCAGCGCCAGGGTCACCGTCGCCTGCACCAGCAGCGTGGCCGCCACGTTGGGCAGCACGTGCACGGCCAGCACGCCGGCCGGCGTGCGGCCCGCAACGCGCGCGGCAGCAACGTAGTCGTGCTGCAGGACCGACACCGCCTCGGCGCGGGTGAGGCGGACGAACCCGGGCACGGCGAACAGGCCGATTGCCAGGATGGTGCCGGCAGGCCCCGGCCCGTAGACCGCCACGATCATCGCCGCGGTGAGCAGCGGCGGAAACGCCAGCCCGAGGTCGGTGGCGCGCATGAGCAGCGTGGCGGACCAGCCCCGGCCGAGCGCCGCCGCGAGCCCGGCCGGCACGCCGATGGCCGCCCACGCACATCAACATCGCGCATCGCCTGGCGCCGGTC
>CAXUIR010000142.1:0-5903 GCA_964251005.1 uncultured Acetobacteraceae bacterium
CGGACGCATGCCCGCCCAGCCCGGGCCCGCAGGCAGGCGGCACACGCGGCTGCACCGAACAGGGCGGCGCCAGCCAGCCAGACGTTACCGATGAAGAGGTGCCACGTGCGGCGTGGCAGTTCCTCCGCGGGGCGTCGCAGCCGGACAGACTGGACGAGCACCAGGGTCGGCGCGCCGCAGCTCAGGCTGATGGCGGGCAGGCTGCAGTCGGCGGCTGGCCAGCGCCTCCGCCAATCCGGAGGGTGCCGGGAGCGGTGAGCAGGATGCCGACCAGGCAATTTGCATCCTTGGGTTGAGCCAAGCCCGCGAGGCATCAGAGGGCCAGGATGACCGTCACGCCTCGGCGGGCGCCAGAGTCGCTGCCGTTTTCGCGCTCATGCCAGCTCGCGGTAAGGTCGACACATAGAAAGCAAGCAGTCCTTTTTGAAAAAAAGGACGAAAAAACTTTTTTCCCCCACCGCTGCATCAGGGTAGCGGACTATCTATGCACGCATTCACGCTTGCAGAACTTGGCCTCACCGTGGCGCAGGCTTGGGAGCAAAAGTTTTTTGCTTCTTTTTTACAAAAAAGAAGGCCTTTCTTGCTTGCCAAAAGCAGCCTCAACGCAGGCTGCTACGAGTAGGTGCGCCTGCATCACGCTCCTGAGAGCGACAAACGTTTTCTTTATCTAAGAAGAACCGTTCGCTTTCCTACCGCCGCGTCGCCGCTCAGGTGTTGCGAAACCCCGCGCCCGACGGCACATGATACAAACGACGAACAGGAACGTTCCCCACCATGGACCTGCTGCGCAAGCTGGAGATCTTGGCCGACGCGGCGAAGTACGACGCGTCCTGCGCCAGTTCCGGCACGGACAAGCGGAGCTCGCTCGGCGAGAAGACCGGCGTAGGATCGACCGAGGGCATGGGCATCTGCCATGCCTACGCGCCGGACGGGCGCTGTATCTCGCTGCTGAAGATCCTGATGACCAATTCCTGCGTTTACGATTGCGTCTACTGCATCAACCGCCGCTCGTCGAACGTGCAGCGCGCCAGGTTCACGGTGGACGAGGTGGTGACGCTGACGTTGGGCTTCTACCGGCGCAACTGCATCGAGGGGTTGTTCCTCAGCTCCGGCATCATCAACACGCCGGACTACACGATGGAGCAGGTGGTGGGCGTGGCGCGCACATTGCGCGAGGTGCACGGGTTTCGCGGCTACATCCACCTCAAGACGATCCCCGACGCCGACCCGCTGCTGATGGCCGAAGCCGGCAAGTATGCCGACCGGCTCAGCATCAACATCGAGCTGCCGACGGAAGCGAGCCTGGGCGCCCTGGCGCCGGAGAAGAGCGTGGGCGACATCAAGCGCTCGATGGGGCGGATGCGGCTGCGCATCGACGAGGCACGCGCGGAGAAACGCGCGCCGCGATTCGCGCCGGCGGGTCAGAGCACGCAGGTGATCGTGGGAGCCGACGACAGCTCCGACCGCGCGATCATGCAGATGAGCACTGACCTTTACGGGTCTTACGGGTTGCGGCGGGTGTACTACTCGGCGTTCAGCCCGATCCCAGATTCGTCGGCCGTGCTGCCGCCGAAAGCGGCGCCGCTGGTGCGCGAACATAGGCTCTACCAGGCAGATTGGCTGCTGCGTTTCTATGGCTTCGCGGTGGACGAGCTGGCGACGGATGCGGCCGGCAACATGAGCCTGGAGATTGATCCGAAACTTGCGTGGGCGCTGCAGCACCGCGCGGCCTTTCCGGTGGACGTGAACACGGCGGCCAAGGAGATGCTGCTGCGCGTGCCGGGGCTTGGCGTGAAGACGGTGGGGCGGCTGCTGACGATGCGGCGACACCGGCGGATCCGCATGGACGACCTGTCGCGGATGCGGCTGCCGGTGGCCAAGCTGATGCCGTTCATCGCGACCGCGGACCACCACCCGGGAGCGACGCTGGACAGCGCGCAATTGGCGGGACGGATGGTGCCGAAGGCGACGCAGCTGCAGTTGATTTAGAACGCAAGGCAAGCGGTTCTTTTTTGAAAAAAAGAATCAAAACTCTTGTTCCCTGGGTAGTTGGCTCCGGCGACTTCGCGACAGCGCTGACAAAAGCTTTTTGCTTCTTTTCTCGAAGACGAAGCGCTTTCTTTCGTTCCGCTTTGGCAGAGGTTGGAAAGCTGTCGCCGACCGCTGAGACGCCTCGTGTCGACCCTCGCCGTCAGACGCACATCTAAGTAGTGCAGCGATGTGGTGGATGATAACCGGGCAGATAAGGCTGAAAGGCTTTTGATTCTCAAGTTTACGCCGCAGGAAACTTCGCGACAGCGGAGACAAAAATTTTTGCTGCTTTTCCAAAAATCAGGCCTTGCTTGCTTGGCTAGTCGGCACTGTGCGGCTCGGCGAACGTGCCGGCCTTGAGTGCGATCGCCTTGGCCGTCGGATAGAACTGCGTGAACGTGGTGTCCACTGCGCCGTGTGCGGCGTGGCAGCTGTAGCAATCGGCAGCGGTCGGCACGAGCTTAGTGCGGCCGCCGTCCTGCACGAAGAAGGCCCATCCTCCCTTAAAACGCGTTTCGTCGCGAAGGTGGAACTCCACAGCCATCAGCTCGGTGGTTTGGAACTGGCCGTTACGGTTAATTGAGCCGTGGCTGGCCGCACCACGCGCTTCCATCGCGAACATCGTCTTGTCTGGCCAATGGCCGGTGCGCTTGAACATCTGCCAAGACGCGGGGTCGACGAACACGTTGTTGAACATGGAGGCGCCTTGCATAGGCGGCCCCTTGCTGTAGCTCATGTCGATGCCTGAGCTCAGGTAGATCCATTCGCGGTAGTCGCCCGGCACAACGAGGTCGCCGGCCGCGGTGTAGCCAGGTGACTCAGGACTGATGGCGCCGACCAGCAGCGGCAACAGCAGGAGTGGCAGGCATTTCGCAGCCTTCATAGCATATCTCCCACGTTTTCGTCGCCTATGCTCTGCAAACTGTGAGCCAAGCTGCAACTAACTGACATGCCAGGGTTTGCTGCCAGGCAAGCTCGGCCTTATTTGGCAAGCGCAGCCAGGATGTGGAGTTCCATGCCAAAGTACGGTGTGACGCAAGGTGAGGGGTTCTCGTAGTGCGCACGATCGTTCTGAACCACCAGGTGGACTTCGATGGTTGGCGTTCGGCCGCACGCGCAGCGGCGTTACAGGGCGTGCCGCCGGAGGAGACGATTTGGTCCGTGCAGGAAGCCACCGACCTTTTTGCCGAACCGCACGACGCGTCCCCGCCCACTGGCGCCTTTTCCGTCTCCCGCGCGCTGGTGGAACTCGCCGAGACCGCCATCCAGGCGAGCGACCCGGAACGCTTCGCACTGCTGTACGCGTTGATCTGGCGCGCCCATCGCGGCGAGCGCCACCTGCTGGAAGACGTGGCCGACCCGACCGTGCAGCGCGTCAACCGCCTGGCGCAGGCGGTGCGGCGCGACACCCACAAGATGCGCGCCTTTGTGCGTTTTCGCGAGGTCACCGAAGACGCCGTCACGCGCTACGTCGCCTGGTTCGAGCCTGACCACTACATCGTCGAAGCCAACGCGCCGTTCTTCGTGCGCCGCTTCGCCACGATGACGTGGAGCATCCTCACCCCGTACCGCAGCGCGCATTGGGACGGCGAGACGCTGCGCCTGGCCGCCGGCGCGCAACGCAGCGACGTGCCGGACGACGACGCGCTGGAAGCCTATTGGCGCGCCTACTTCTCCAGCATCTTTAACCCGGCGCGGCTGATGGTCTCGGCCATGACGTCGGAGATGCCGAAGAAGTATTGGCGCAACCTGCCGGAGGCTGCAGCGATTCCTGAACTCATCCGCAGCTCACGCGAGAGAACGCAAATCATGGTGGACACCCCAACCGTCTCTCCCGAACGCGCTGCCCGTCCGCGCCGCGACCCCGCGCCCAGTGTGCCCGCCACCGCCGCCACCGCGTTATCCGGCAGCCTGGCCGCACTCGCCACGGACGCGGCCAGCTGCCAGCGCTGCGACCTCTACGCGCACGCGACGCAGACCGTGTTCGGCGAGGGCCCGATGGACGCGCGGCTGATGCTGGTGGGCGAACAGCCCGGCGACCAGGAAGACCTGGCCGGCCGGCCCTTCGTAGGTCCCGCCGGCCAGATGCTGGACCGCGCGCTGGAACAGGCCGGCATCGACCGCCGCTCCGTCTACGTCACCAACGCGGTCAAGCACTTCAAATTCGAGCCGCGCGGCAAACGCCGCATCCACGCGACGCCGGACCGCGCAGAGATCGAGGTGTGCCGCTTCTGGCTGGACCAGGAACGCGCGGCGGTGAAACCGGCGGTGGTGGTCCTGCTGGGTGCCTCAGCGGCACGCGCCGTGCTCGGCCGCGCCGTCACCATTTCGCGCGAGCGCGGCCGGCCGATCGCGTTGCCCGGCGGGCAGGCGATGGTGACGACGCATCCCTCGTACCTGTTGAGAATACCGGACGAGGACACCAAAGCGCGCGAGTTCGCGGCGATGGTAGCGGATTTGCAGTTGGCCAATACCTGGTTGGCTTAGGCGCCTGGCGGGGGGACAGGCGCAGCCCGAAGCCTCGACTGCGATAGAAAGCAAGCGGTTCTTTTTTGAAAAAAGAACCAAAATTTTTGCTCTCTTGGTGGGCGCTGCGGGAGACTTTGCGACTGCATTTACCAAGTCATGGCAGTGTCGTTCGACGCGCCGCACTGGCTGCCGTCAACGTGCTTTCGCTCCGCTCCGGTGGTTGGAAAAACCACACCAGATGGCTGACACGCGACAGGCAAGAAAGGCCTTCTTTTTTACAAAAGAGAAGCAAAAAACTTTTGCTCTCACGCCGGCGCCACGATGAGGCCTGGTTCTGCCAGCATGTCAGCATGCATCAGCATTCTCTCGATGATGCAGGCGCAGGGACAATAGTTTTCCCTCCGTCATAAACTTCTGCGTTCCTTACATGTGTCAGTCTCAAAACATGCTGGTCTCACCAGACCGCCGTTCAAAACGCACGCTTGCTCGCCAACCAAAGCACATACTTGATCAGCACTATCGCAAAGTCTCCGAAATCGAATACCCGGGATACAAAAGTTTTTTGGTTCTTTTTTCAAAAAAGAACCGCTTGCTTTCTTACTTCGCCAGAGCCCCCAACAACCGAGCATGCGCGTTCGTCCCATGATCCAGGCAACGCAGGTCGAACTTCTCGTTCGGGCTATGCACCTGGTCGTCGTTCAACCCGAAGCCGATCAGCAGCGTCTCCAGCCCCAGCACGCGCCGCAGGCTTTCCACCACCGGTATCGACCCGCCGCTGCCGATCAGCACGGCGTCGCGGCCGTATTCCTCCCCGAGCACCCGTCGGGCCACATTGAGGAACGGGTTCTCGCCAGACACCTCGAAGCCCGGCGCCGAGCTGTGCAGCTCCACCTCCACGCTCACACCCGCCGGCGTGCGTTCGGCCACGAAGGCGCGGAACGACTCCAGCACGTGCGCCGGGTCCTGTCGGCCCACCAGGCGGAACGACACCTTGGCACCGGCCTCGCCGGCGATCACCGTTTTCGCACCGTGTCCCTGGTAGCCGCCCCAGATGCCGTTGATGTCCGCGGTGGGGCGCGCCCATAGCCGCTCCAGCCCACTGCGCCCGGCCTCCCCGGCCGGCGAGGAAAGCCCGATCTCGCCCAGGAAGGCGGCCTCGTCGAAACCGAGCGCCTGCCATTGCGCGAGTGGCCCGGCGGACGGTTCGTCCACCCCATCGTAGAAGCCCGGCAGCTTCACCCGCCCCTGGTCGTCGTGCAGGTCGCCCAGCATCCGCGTCAGCACGTTGATCGGGTTGGTGGCCGAGCCGCCGAACAGGCCGGAATGCAGGTCGCGCGAGGGGCCGCGCACGCGCAATTCAGCGTAGACCAGGCCGCGCAGCCGGGTGGTGATCGCCGGCGTGT
>CAXUIR010000142.1:5913-6622 GCA_964251005.1 uncultured Acetobacteraceae bacterium
GGAGACCACGGCCACGTCGGCGCGCAGCTCGGCGGCGTGGTCGCGCAGGAACGCCTCGAGGTTGACGCTGCCAACCTCCTCCTCGCCTTCCAGCACCACGGTCACCCGCGCCGGCGGCCCGCCGCCCACCTCGGACCAGGCGCGCAAGGCCTCGAGCCACATGCAGACCTGGCCCTTGTCGTCCACCGCGCCGCGCGCCACCACCTGGGGGCCGTTCTTGCCGTCGGCGATCACCGGCTCGAAGGCGGGGCTGGTCCACAGCTCCAGCGGCTCGGCCGGCTGGACGTCGTAGTGGCCGTAGTACAGCACGTGCGGGGCGGCCCCGCCCGGGCCGGGATGGGTGGCGAGCACCACGGGGTGGCCCGGCGTCTCGACGATGCGCACGGTGAAGCCCATGCCTTCCAGTTCGGCCTGCGCCCAAGCGGCGGCGCGCCGGCAGTCGGTCGCGTGCGCCGGTTGCGCGCTGACGCTGGGGATGCGCAGGAAGTCCATCAGGCGAAGGTGGGCCTGCGCCCGGGTGGCGCCGATGTGGTCCAGCACGGTCTGCGTGCTGGCGGGCGAGTAGGGTGCGTCGTTCATCGGCGGACTATGCCTGCCGGAGGCGCGCACCGGAAGCCGGGACAATTCCCAATCGCGTGCGGACCGGCTAGAGCGGCAAGGAAGGCAAGGCCTTCTTTTCTGAAGAAAAGAAGCAAAAGACTTTTGACTC
>CAXUIR010000143.1:0-6591 GCA_964251005.1 uncultured Acetobacteraceae bacterium
ATGTTGGGCTCCGGCTCGTCTTCGGGCTTGCGGCGTTTGAACAAGGGCGGCCCCCGTTGAGCTGGGCCGGTCGCGTCCGCACAAGCGAACCCGGCCGGCCGATACGCGAAGATGTTGGCGTAACACACGCTGTTTACGGGAAACAACCCGTGACGGGCGGGTTATCCCCAGGTTTCGCCTTGAACAAACATTAAGCGGCGGCGTCGAAGCAAGGCCTTCTTTTTCGAGAAAAAGAAGCAAAAAGCTTTTGCTGCGGCTGTCGCGGACGGCTGAAACGACACGTCTCAGCCTAGAATACCTACAGGGACAGAAGTGTTTTGGTTCTTTTTTCAAAAAAGAACCGCTTGCTTTGCCTTTAGCTCACTCGGCAGGCAGCAGCGCCATCTCCTCCAGCCGAACCCCCGCAACCCGGTTCCGGCCGGCGCGCTTCGCCCTGTAGAGCGCTTCGTCGGCTTCCTGCAGCAGCACGGCCAGCTCCGCGGTCCCGGCGGCCACGCCCACGCTGACCGTCATCCGTATCTGCCCGCGCGCATGGTCGACCGACAGCATCTCCACGCTCTCGCGCAGCCGCTTGGCCACGTGGTACGCCACCGTCTCCGAGGTCTCGGGCAGCAGGACAGCGAACTCCTCGCCGCCCATGCGGCCGACCACGTCGCCGGGGCGGACCGCGTCGTCGAGCGCTTGCGCCAGGCTGCGCAGCGCCGCGTCGCCGCCGGCGTGCCCGTAGGTGTCGTTGATGCGCTTGAAGTGGTCCACGTCGAGCACAAGCACGGCGAACGGCCGGCGTGTCCGGCGCGAACGCGCCTTCTCCGCCGCACCGCGCTCGAGGAAGCTCGCGCGGTTCAGCGTGCCGGTCAGGCCGTCCGTGGTGGCCAGCCGCATCAGTTCGCGCGCGCAGCGGGCCAGGCGCCGCACCATCGGCCGGAAGATCAGCAGCGCTTCGACCGCCAGCGTCGTCAGCACCACGGCCAGCGTGATGCCCTGCAGGGTTTCCAGCTTGCTCAGCTGCGCCTCGCTGTCCTGCTGGTGGCGCACCACAACCTCGTGCAGGCGGGTCAGCAACGGCGCACGCGCCTCGGCGAACAGCTTGTCCAGCATCGGGTCCAGGGCGGGGCCGAAGCTTTGCGCGGCCACCTGGCGCGCCAGGACGATGTAGGCGTCCACCTGGGCATCCAGCGGCCGCTCGCCGCCGAAGTAGAGGTCCCGGAAGACGCCAGTGTTGTGGCCGCCGGAACCCTCCACGGTGCTGGCGGCGAGCAGCTTTTTGTGCGCCGATTCGAACTGGTCCACGCTGGTCAGCAGGTCGGCGCGCGCGGTGGCAGAACCTAGCCGGTACTGGGCGGCGAGGCTGGCGATACGCTGCGACAACATGCGCTGCCGGCCGGACACGTTGACGATGGCCGCGGAGCCCTCGTGTTCGGAGAGCACCCTGTTGAGAGTCAGGTGGGAGACGATGGTGAGCAGGGCAACGATGCTGAGTGCCGCGACGTAGCAGAGCGTGAGGTGGCGCTCTGAGAACACCCTGGTCCAGTTGTAACTAGCGGACTTGCCGGCCATGCGCGTCGCCTTGGTAGCGGAGCTTTCTGGCTAGTGGATTTCTTTACGTTTGTCTAACAAAAATGCGAGCGTAGCAGGGCCTTCTGTTTCGAGAAAAAGAAGCAAAAAGCTTTTGCTGCGGCTGTCGCGGACGGCTGAACGACACGTCCCGACCCGGTACACCCCGACGGAGACAAAAGTTGTTTGATTCTTTTTTTAAAAAAGAACCGCTTGCTTCCTTTTTACCTGCTGGCGTTTCCCAGGAACGCCGCCTCGTGTTGGAGGCGGGCAGGGGAGCGGCTAGCGTGCGGCGCTGTCAAACCCGGGAACGCTCGCATGCTCCGCACCGCCCTGCTCGCCACCACCTGCACCGTCCTGCTCGCCGGCGGCGCGGGCGCCCGCACGATGACCCCGCACGACCTGGTGACGCTGGACAGGGTGTCGGACCCGCACCTCTCGCCGGACGGCACGCGCGTGGTCTACGACGTTCGCGCCACCGATTACGCCGCCAACAAGGGCGTCCACGCGATCTGGATGGTGTGCACGCAGTGCGCCGGAGCCGACGCCACGCCCTGGCGCCTGGCTGCGTCCGACAAGGGTGCCACGTCGCCGCGCTTCTCGCCCGACGGTCGCGCGGTGTATTTCCTGTCCTTGCGGTCCGGCAGCAACCAGCTTTGGCGCACGGAGGTGGCCGCGGGCCGCGCCGGCGCCGCGCCGGTGCAGGTGACGCACCTGCCGCTCGACATCGGCAGCTACCGGGTGTCGCCGGACGGGCGCACGCTGGTGGTCGCGCTCTCGGTGTTTCCCGATTGCGACACGCCGGACTGCACTAGAAAGCGCCTGGACCAGCGCCACGCCGAAAAGGCGAGCGGCGTGCTCTACACGCGGCTGTTCGTGCGCCACTGGGACGAGTGGGCGGACGGCACCCGCAACCAGCTCTGGGCGCTACCGCTCGACGCGGGCGGCCAGGCCGGCACCGCGAAGCCGTTGATGCGCGGCTTCGACGGCGACAGCCCGAGCAAGCCGTTCGGCGGCGATGCCGACTTCGCCATCGCGCCGGATGGGCACATGCTGGTGTTCTCCGCCCGCCTGGCTGGCACCAGCGAGCCGTGGAGCACCAATTTCGACCTCTACCAGGTGCCGGTCGACGGCAGCACGCCGCCGCACGACATCACGGCGGGCAACTCGGCCTGGGACGCGGCGCCGGTGTTCTCGCCGGACGGCCTTAGGCTGGCCTACAAGGCAACCGCGCGGCCCGGCTTCGAGGCGGACCGTTTCGCCGTCATGCTGCGCGACGTGGCCACCGGCGCCACCCGCGCGCTGGCGCCGCGCTGGGACCGCTCTGCCGACGCGATGGCCTGGTCGGCGGACGGACGCACCCTCTACGTCACCGCGGCCGACACCGGCCACCAGGTGCTGTTCGCGCTGGACGCCGGCACGGGTCAGCCGACGCCGCTCACGACCGAAGGCCACGTCTCCGAGCTCGACGTGGCCGGCGCCACGCTGGTCTACGCGCGCGACAGCCTGGCCAGCCCGACGCAGCTTTATGCGATGTCTATCCCCGGCGCGCCTTCCGGCACGACGATCACCCGCGCGCCTTCCGGCACGACGATCACCGGCGCGCCTTCCGGCACAACGATCACCCGCGCGCCTTCCGGCACGACGATCACCCGCGCGCCTTCCGGCACGACGCCCGAAGCGCCTGTAGCGCACGTCCCGCAGCAGGTCCCCGCGCAGGAAGGCGTCAGGCAGCTCACCCACGCGGATGCCGACAAGCTGGCCGGGGTGACGCTGGCGCCCTACCAGCAGTTCAGCTTTACCGGCTGGAACAACGAGACGGTGCACGCCTACGTCATGCCGCCTGCCGGCGTGCAGCCGGGGCAGAAATACCCGGTGGCGTTCCTGATCCACGGCGGCCCGCAGGGCAGCTTCGGCGACAGCTGGAGCTACCGCTGGAACCCGCAGACCTACGCCGCCGCCGGCTACGCCAGCGTGTTCGTCGACTTCCACGGTTCGGAGGGCTACGGCCAGGCGTTCACCGATTCGATCAGCGGGCACTGGGGCGACCGCCCGCTGACCGACCTCAAGGCCGGCTGGGCGGCCGCGCTGTCGAAGTTCCCCTACCTCGACGCCAGCCGTGCCTGCGCGCTCGGCGCCTCCTACGGCGGCTACATGGTCTACTGGATCGCCGGCGTGTGGCCGCAACCCTGGCGCTGCCTGGTGGACCACGACGGCGTCTTCGACAACCGCATTATGGGTTATGCAACGGAGGAGCTGTGGTTCTCCGAGTGGGAGAACGGCCATGCCACCCCCTGGGAGAGGCCGGAGAACTACGAGCGCTTCAACGCCATCGACCACGTGGCCGACTGGCGCGACCCGATGCTGGTGATCCACAGCGCGCGCGACTACCGCATTCCGTTGGAACAGGGCCTGGCCGCCTTCACCGCGATGCAGCGCCGCGGCATCCCGAGCGAGTTCCTGACCTTTCCGGACGAGAACCATTGGGTGCTGAAGCCGCAGAACTCCGAGCTGTGGCAGAAGACCGTGCTTGCCTGGCTGGACCGCTGGACGAAGGCGGACGCCGGCAAGGTTGGGCAATGAGACTCCGCGCGTGACGCACCCGCCCGGGCGGGCGGCGGACAAGCGCGCGGTGCCGGTGGCCCTGGGCGCGCTGACACTGGCGATGCTGTCGTTTCCGTTCGGCGCCACCCTGGCAGAGGGAATGTTTCCCGCGGTCGGCGCGCAAGGAGCCACCGGACTGCGCCTGGCGGTGGCCAGCGTCATGCTGGCCTGCGTGCTGCGTCCGTGGCGCAGCCTGCCTCCGGCCGATGCCTGGCCGGCGCTGCTCGGGTACGGCGCCTCGCTGGGCGGGATGAATTTGTGCTTCTACATGGCGCTGCGGACGGTGCCGCTCGGCATCACCGTGGCGATCGAGTTCGCCGGACCACTGGTCGTGGCGGTGCTGTCCTCACGCAGAGCCGCCGATGTCGGCTGGGTCGGCCTGGCCGTGTTGGGGCTGCTGTGCCTGCTGCCGGACCTGCGGACGCAGCAGGCGTTAGACCCGCAGGGTGTCGCCTGGGCGTTCGGCGCCGGCACCGGTTGGGCACTCTACATCGTGTTCGGGCAACGCGCCGGCGCCGCCCTGGGCGCCCAGGCAACCGCGTGGGGCATGCTGGTGGCAGCCTGCATCACCCTACCGATCGGTATCGCGCATGCCGGCAAGGCTTTGCTGCACCCTGCCATCCTGCGGACGGCACTTGGCGTCGGGCTGTTCTCCAGCGCGCTGCCATACTCGCTGGAAATGGTCGCGCTGACGCGGGTGCCGGCGCGCGTCTACGGCACGATGACCAGCCTGGAGCCGGCGATCGGCGCTGTGATGGGGATGCTGTTTTTGCAGCAGCATCTGTCCGCGTTACAATGGGCGGGCATCGCCGTGGTGATGGTAGCGGCGGCGGGGGCTGCTGCTTCGGCGAAGGCGGTTGTGGTGTTGCCGGACTGAGTAAGGCGAGCCAGCAAGGCTTTCTTTTTCGAGAAAAAGAAGCAAAAAGCCTTTGCTGCGGCTGTCGCGGACGGCTGAAACGACACGTCTCAGCCTGGTACACCCGACGGAGACAAAAGATTTTTGGCTCTTTTTTCAAAAAAGAACTGCTTGCTTACTCTGACTCACCATGCCGACTCCCGTCGCGTGTGCGGCACGTCAGATACGCCCGAGCAGCAGCAGGATGATGATCACGACGAGCACGATACCGAGGCCGCCTGAGGGGTAGTAGCCCCAGCGGCTGCTGTAGGGCCAGGTCGGCAATGCCCCGAGCAGAAGCAGGATCAGGATGATAAGCAGGATCGAACCCATGCGTGAGCCTCCAGAACGACTGACAGTCCACCGACGCTAGCACATCGTTTCGATTTTGCAATTTTCACCGTATGAGTGGAACGAACGGCGCCCTAGTGCAGGTGCTGCAGGTGTTCGGTGTGGCGCCACTCGCTGCAGGTGATGATGCGGCTCTCGGCCAGGCGGACGGAGTGCAGCTTGCCGTCGAGTTTGCGCGACCAGAAATCCAGGAACTTGTGCAGCACGGGGAAGCGCGGCGCGATGTCGAGGTCCTGCCACAGGTAGGTCTGCAGCAGCCCAGGGTGGTCGGGCATGTGGTAGAGGATTTCGGCGGTGGTCAGGCGGTATCCATTGAGTTGCTGGTCCAGGCGCATGTGTGTCCTCGGTGTTGGAAGTCGGCCGGTCGGCGGCCGTGCGGCATGGTGCGTCCTTGTTGCGGCGATTGCGGCTCGCCTGTCGTGGCCCCGGACTCTGCCGGCCGGGCTGCTGATCCTGCAACAATCCTGCGCGTCGTGGCAAAGAAAATAAAGCGTTAACAATGCTTTAGCACTCGTTGCACGAGAGTGCTGCTGACGTCTTGACAGCCGGGGATCGCCCTTCTATCTGCCTGGCACTCTCCCTGGGGGAGTGCCAACGGCCCGTCCCGGACTGCTGCTTTCGAGTAGTGCGGGGTGCGGGAACGGTAGTTGCAACATTCGAAGGAGCGATCAGCATGGCGAAGTTCCGTCCCTTGCACGACCGCGTCGTCGTCCGCCGCATTACGGCGGAAGAGAAGACGGCTGGCGGCATCATCATCCCCGACACGGCGCGCGAGAAGCCGCAGGAGGGCGAGGTGATTGCGGCCGGCGCCGGTGCCCGTAACGAGCAGGGTCAGATCGTGGCCTTGGACGTCAAGGCCGGCGACCGAGTGTTGTTCGGCAAGTGGTCCGGCACCGAGGTGAAGCTCGATGGCGAGGAGCTCCTGATCATGAAGGAGAGCGACATCATGGGAATCGTCGAAGGCTCTGCCGCCGTAAAGGCGGCGGCCTAGTCGTTCGTCCAGAAACATCCGCCGGTGGTCAGCAAGCACGGTATTGTTGCAGTCCGGTCCGCAATACCGCACCGACTGAACGCCATCGACCGTTTCTGAACGAACGCCAACAAATCGGTGTCCAGAGGCCGACTGGCCTTTGGCGGGGTGCGGGGCCGCGCCCCCGGGCGATGAATCAGGGGAAGAGTGTAAGCTG
>CAXUIR010000144.1:0-359 GCA_964251005.1 uncultured Acetobacteraceae bacterium
GTGGTGGGGTTCGGGCTCGCATGCCGGCTCGCGCAGGCGGGGCTGGCCGAGGAAGCCGCCCGCATCGGCGTGCTGCGCGACCGAATGACAGCCAGGCTGCAGGCGGCGATCCCGGGCCTGGCGCACAACAACGCCGGCGCACCGCGCGTGGCCGGCAACCTCAACCTGCGCCTGCCCGGCATGCGCTCGCTTGACCTGATCGCGGCAACACCCTCGGTCTGCGTCTCCACCGGGTCCGCGTGCAGCTCGGCCGAGGTGACGCCGAGCGCGGTGCTGACCGCCATGGGGCTGACCCGCGAGGAGGCAGCGCAAAGCTTGCGCATAGGTATCGGACGTTTTACCTCGGCCGCCGACATCGC
>CAXUIR010000144.1:381-6589 GCA_964251005.1 uncultured Acetobacteraceae bacterium
GGCACACACACCGGAACACGCAGAGGCCTGACGCACATGCCCAAGATGACCTTCGTCGAGCGCGACGGCACCGCGCGCGAAGTGGACGCCCCGCTCGGCCTGTCGGTGCTGGAGGTAGCGCACAAATACGGCGTGGACATCGAGGGCGCCTGCGAGGGCTCGCTGGCCTGCTCCACCTGCCACGTGGTGGTGGACCCGGCCTGGTACGGCAAGCTCGCGAAAGCCACCGAGGACGAGGAAGACATGCTCGACCTCGCCTTCGGCTTGCAGGCGACCAGCCGGCTCGGCTGCCAGATCGTCATGACGCCGGAGCTCGACGGGTTGACCGTCCGCCTGCCCGCCGGCACCCGCAACGCGCAGAAATAGCCATGTCGATCGCCGCCCGCCCGGTGCCCGCCCTGCTCGAGGACGCGGTGCGCGACTTCCCGGACCGGCCCGCCATCGACTTCATGGGCAGGCGCTGGACCTACCGGCAGCTTGACGACGCGGTGACGCGCGCGGCGCGCGGCCTGCAGGACGTCGGCGTGGCACCCGGCGACCGGGTGGGGCTGTGCCTGCCCAACACGCCCTACTCGGTGGTGTTCTTCTTCGCCGTGCTGCGCGCCGGCGGCATCGTGGTGAACTTTAACCCGCTCTACGTCGAACGCGAGCTGGCGAGCCAGATCACCGATTCCGGCACCGAGGTGATGGTCACCATCGACCTCAAGGCGATCTACCCGAAGGTGGCGGCGGTGGCGGCGCGCGCCGGCCTGCGCCGGATCGTGGTCTGCTCCATGGCCGAGGCGCTGCCCTGGCTGAAGGGCGCGGCGTTCCGCGTCGCCAAGCGGGCGGAGATCGCGTCCGTGCCGGACGACGGCGTCTCGGTACGCGCGCGCGCCGTCGTCCGCAGCTCCGTCCCGCCCGATGCCGTGACGATCGATCCGGCCAGCGTGGCGGTGCTGCAATACACCGGCGGCACCACCGGCGTGCCGAAGGGCGCCGAACTGACCCACGCCAACCTCACCGCCAACGCCATGCAGACCTGGATGGCGATCGGCAGCAGGCCGCGTGGGGCCGACATCATCCTCGGCGTGCTGCCGCTGTTCCACGTCTTCGCGCTGACCTCGGTGATGCTGGCCGGGGTGCAGAGTGCGGCCGCCCTGGTGCTGCTGCCGCGCTTCCAGCTGGCCCAGGTGCTGGCCACCATCGCGCGCTGCCGGCCCACCATCCTGCCCGCGGTGCCCACCATCTTCGGCGCGCTGGCCGAAGCCGCCCACAAAGCCAACCTGGACCTCAGCTGCGTGCAGATCTGCTGCTCCGGCGGCGCGCCGCTGCCGATGGAGGTGCGCAGCCGCTTCATGATGCTGACCGGCTGCTGGCTGATGGAGGGCTACGGCCTGTCGGAAACCTCGCCCTCGGTCAGCGTGACGCCGCCGGGGCGGTCCTACAAGGACGGCTCGGCCGGACTCGCGATGGAGCAGACCACCATCGAGATACGCGGGCTCGACGACCCATCCCGCCTCATGCCGCAAGGCGAGCGCGGCGAGATCTGCATCCGCGGCCCGCAGGTGATGCGCGGCTACTGGAACCGCCCGGACGAGACGGCGCGGGTGATGATCGACGGGAGCCTGCGCACCGGCGACGTCGGCTACCTCGACGAGGAGGGCTACCTGTTCATCGTCGACCGCATCAAGGACCTGATCATCTGCGGCGGCTACAACGTCTATCCGCGCGTGCTGGAGGAGGCGCTGTACCAGCACCCTTCGGTGCGCGAGGCGACGGTGATCGGCGTGCCGGATGCGTATCGTGGACAGGCGCCGAAAGCGTTCGTGACGCTGAAAGAGGGGACCGCGGCTACGCCGGAAGAGCTGCGCGCGTTTCTGGGGGACTACGTCAGCAAGATCGAGCTGCCGCGCGAGGTGGAGATACGCGCGGAGTTGCCTAAGACGATGATCGGCAAGTTGTCTAAGAAGGAGTTGGTGGCGGAGGAGGCCAGCAAGGCGTAAGCAAGCGCTTCTTTTTCGAGAAAAAGAAGCAAAAAGCTTTTGCGAGCGCTGTCGCGGAGGTTTCTGTAGCGCACGCGCAAGGAAACAAAAGTTTTTCATTCTTTCAAAAAAAACCGCTTGTCTTGCTTTTCACGGGCGAAGTTTCGAGCCCTTTGGAAAAGTACGAGTGTCTCAAGAAAGGAGAAGGGATTATGCCGCCCAATGCGAGAGAGGCGTCAGTTCCGTTCCTGGATGACTCCAACCAGGCAGTGCAGGACGCACAAGCAAGGCCAATGATGCGGCCAGCCGGGCTGGACCCTCACGTCTTTGTCAATCAGGGCGCGCTGGACAAACGCTATTACGAGATGCTGCTCAAATACAGCTACTTGGACAGCAGCGGCGCCGGCCTGACGATCCTGGAGCACGAAGCCTTAGAGCTCGCCAAGTTCAGGCAAGGCGGCGAGTGGGACGCACAACGCATCGGCGGACACTTCCACGCCGAGTTCGTCGACTACGCGACGGTAGCAATCGGGCTATACGCCTCATCATCAGGCATGACGCGGAACGAAATACTCGGGATTCAGGATCGCTACGCCGCCATGCACAGCCGGTATCCGGCTGGCACGCTGATGGACCAGACCTACACGCACCTGCCTGCCCGTAATGTCGCCAACACCGAGGCCGGCTTCAAGCTGATCGAGACTGGGCGGATCAAGCCGACCGTTTCGTGATGCGGTTCTTGCAGGCTTGTTTGGCTGCCGGGGTATTTTTCGCGTTCGGGATGCCGTGCCGGGCGTCGCCAACCGACGACGGGTGCACGCACGCGATTGTCGTCCATGCGGCGGAGCCGTCCGGCCCCTATCAGGCCGTGGTGGACGAAACGGTATGCGGCGGCGACTATGGTTCAGACGTCACCGCGACGGTCAGGCTGGTCGGACCGGGCACGACGCGTGAGGGCGTGGCCGTGCTTGGCGTGGATACGGGAGGGCACGCGGAAGACCGGCCGCATCTAGCGTGGTCGGCCCCTGCGGTTCTCGACGTCACGGTGCCGAACCTGTCTTTTCTGAAAGTGCTGACGCGCGCCGCGCAGGGCGTGCACGTGCGCCTGCATTTCGATCCGGACGAGCCGGCGGCGCGTGCGGCCTGGTTGAAGCAGCACGGCCTGGCGCCGGACTGACTACCAGCCTTCGTTGAGGCTGACATAAAGAAAGCAAGCAGTCCTTTTTTGAGAAAAAGGACCAAAAAACTTTTGCTCCCACGCCTGCATCAAAGCAGGGGATATCGAATGCAAGCAGATATGCTGGCAGAACCAGGTCTCACCGTGACGCATGCGTGGAAGCAAAAGTTTTTTGCTTCTTTTTTTTCAAAAAAGAAGGCCTTCCTTGCCTTACAAATGTCAGCCTCAACGCGGGCTGATATCAGCGCACCGCAGCGTCAATCGCGACGAGCGTTCTTGAGCAGCCTGACTGTCCGCTCGGCAACATCAGCCTCGCTGAACCTTGCTGTAGCCGCCGCGCGTGCTGCCGATCCAAAGCGCGCCCGCGTGTCCGGCTCGCGCGTCAACTGCTTAAGGGCGGTTGCGAGCGCGCTCGCGCAGCCCGGAGGCACCAGCAGCCCCGTCACGCCGTCGATCACCTGTTCGCGTGGGCCGCGTATGTTAGTGGCGATCACCGGCAACCCGCACAGCATCGCCTCGATCACCGACATCGGCAGGCCTTCGAAGTGGCTCGGCAGCACGAAAATGTCGGACGCCGCAAGGACCGCCGCGACGTCCGTGCGGTAGCCGAGCCGGCGCAGCCGCGCGCCCAGGCCGCACGACGCGAAGTACGGTTCCATGTCCTCGCCGTGGTCGGATGGCAGGCGCTCGCCCACCACCCACAACTCTGCCTCCACGTCCGCCATCGCGCGCAGCAGTTCCGGGTATCCCTTGTGCCGGACGAGGCGCGACACCGCGGTGACCACGACACGGTCTTGGGGCACGCCAAGCTCGGCGCGGACACGCGCGCTCGCATCCGCGTCAGGGTGGAACAGCGCGGGATCGCGGCCGTTGCCCACCGCCACCGGGTGCGCGTGGATGTGCAGCCGTCGCGCGTCCGCCGCCTCTTCGGTGGAGACGGTCATGAACACGTCGGTCACGCGTCCGGCCAGCCACTCCATCACCAGCGACGCAGCCCGCCGCGGCCACGGACCCGGCTGGTTGAACAGGAAACCGTGGCAGGTGTACGCCACGCGCGGCACGCCGGCGGCGCGGGCCGCCAACCGGGCGAGAAACCCGCTGATCGGCATGTGCGCGTGCACCAGATCGGGTTTTTCCCTGCGGAACAAACGGTACAACGCGAGGAACGCGCGCACCTGCGCCGCCGGCGAGAGGCTGCGCGCCAGCGGCAGCGCGTCTACCATGAAACCTTCTGCACGCACGTCGGCCAGCAGCGCGCCGTCGGCGCACACACCGGTAACGACGTGGCCGCGGTCGCGCAGCGTGCGCATCAGCGGCAACAGGAAGTGGCGCAGCGAGAAATCGACGTTGGTGACTTCTATTATCCGCAAGGCAAGCAGTTCTTTTTTGAAAAAAAGAACCAAAAAACTTTTGCTTCCGTCGGGTGTACCAGGCTGAGACACCTCGTTTCAGCCGTCGGCGACAGCGAGCGCAAAAGTTTTTTGCTTCTTTTTTTCAAAAAAGAAGGCCTTTCTTCCTACCCAACTTTCGTAATCGCCCACTTCACATGCTGCGGCCCATCCTGCGGCCCGTTCAGCACCACCTGCTCACTCTTCCGAGGCTCCGCCCCGCCCAGATAGATACTTTCCTCCAGCGACAGCTTCGCCCCCTCCGCACGCAGCCGCCAACCGCCGCTGGGCAGCCGCAGCAGCACCGCCTCGCCGTCCTGCTGCAGGCTGGCGATCACCGCCGGGTGCAGGTGAAAGCGGATCGCGTAAGGCTGCGGGGTGGCGGCCTCGATCACGTCCTCGCCGCGGATGTCCTCGCCGCTTTCGGCCATGTACAGCCGCCGCCGGTGCACCGCGCCGAACGGCTTGCGGTAGCCGTCCTGGCTCGCCTCCAGCCAGTGCGCGCCGTTGGCCTCCTGGCGCTCCACGCTGACGCGCTCCGGCCGCCGTCCCAGCCCGCCCGGCTTCAGCTCGGAGCTGCTGGTGTCGGCGATCACCAGGGTGGAGTGCGCCGCGGTGGCACGCGCCGCGTCCGTCCAGGCAGCGCCGCCGATGGGGGCGGCGCCGCAGTTGACGATCAGCCGTTCGCGTCCGGTGGACAGCTCGAAGCTGAGCGTGCCGGCATGCGCCATGCGGTCCAGCCCGGGTGCTGCCGGCGCGCCGGCATCGGCGATCAGCACGGTGCGGCCGGCCTGCAGGCGGTGGACGCCGGTATCGGGCCGCGCCGTCGGTGCGCGGCCCGGGCGGCCAGCCTGGCCCAGCACCAGCTCGATCAGGGTGGCCGGCTCGTCGCGCGTGCCGTTGAACAAAGCGAGCCCGCCGTCGCCGTGGCGCAACGTGCGCAGCGCCAGCGAGAGGCGGTCCAGTGCGGAGCCCAGCGCCGCGGGCGCGTCGGCGCCGGCCACGTGCAGCAGGGCGCGTATCTCGATGAGGTCGCGCAGGGCGACGAGGTGGGCGGCGGGGCTGCGTTCGATGTGGCCGCCGTCGGGCAGCACCTGGCGGCCGATCTCCTGCGGAAGGAAGCGCAGCGCGCGGTGCAGGTAGGGCGCGTGGTCCGGCATGGCGATGGACGCGGCGATCAGCCCGCGCAGGGCGGTCAGCGCGCGGGCGTCCTGCTCCTCGGCCGGCAGGGCGGCCGACAGCACGCGCGAGTCGGTGACCAGGCGCCCCATCAGCCGGCGGCGGAACTCGTCGTCGGCGGAGGCGGCGAAGAAGTCGTAGTGGCCGAGCCAGGCGGCCACCCGGGTGGCGGCGACGTCCGGCCGCTGGGCCAGCGCATCGGCGTCGCCGCCGGCGATCCAGTCGCCCACCAAGGCGCGGGCGCGCATGCGGGCGGCGTCGGGGCCGATCACGCGAAGGGCGCGCAGCCAGGTGAAGCCGGGGGCGTGGGCGCGCATCACCTTGTGGCCGCCTGCGTCCGGCCAGCCGCCGGGCTTGAGCACGCGCATGGCACCCGACAGGGTCAGCTCGCCCTTCAGCAGCCGCGCGCCGCGGGCCGGGTCGCCCGGCCACGGGGCGCGCACCGGCACCGCCGGCGCGTCCGGCACGCCCATCCGCAGGGTCGGCAGCCTGGCCAAGCG
>CAXUIR010000145.1:0-6574 GCA_964251005.1 uncultured Acetobacteraceae bacterium
TTTTTGGTTATTTTTTTCAAAAAACAACTGCTTGCTTTCTCACTCCGACGCCCCCCCCCCCCCACCCAACCCCGGCCCCCGCGCGTACCCCGGCCCCGCCACGTGCCGCCGTGCCAGCACCACGTAGAACGACGGCACCACGAACAGCGTGAACAGCGTGCCGATCGCCAACCCCGAAGCGATCACCAGCCCCATCGAGAAACGCGCCGCCGATCCCGCACCGGTGGCGAACACCAGCGGCGCCACGCCAAGCACCATCGCCGCGGTGGTCATCAGGATCGGCCGCAGCCGCAGCAGTGCCGCGTGCTCGATGGCGGCGCGCTTGCTCTCGCCCAGCGCCTGCCGCTCGTTGGCCACCTCGACCATCAGGATGCCGTGCTTGCTGATCAGGCCCATCAGCGTCACCAGCCCCACTTCGGAGTAGATGTTCAGCGTAGCGCCGTGCACGCCGAAATAGATGAACAGCAGCGCGCCGGCGAGCGACATCGGCACCGACACCAGGATGATCAGCGGGTCGCGGAAGCTGGAGAACAGCGCGGCCAGCGAGAGATAGATCACCACCACCGCGAAGCCGAAGGTGGCCGCGAAGCCTGAGGATTCCTGGACGAACTGGCGCATCGGCCCGCGCTGGTCCGTTGCGTAGTCCGGCGGCAGAACCTGCGCCGCGATGCGGTCCAGTGCGGCCAGCGCGTCGCCCTGGCTCACGCCGGCCTCCAGCACGCCGCTGATGCCGGCGGCGTTCTGCTGCTGGAAGTGGTTGATCTGCTCGGGCACCGTCGCCGTCTCGATGCGTGCCACGGCGGAGAGCGGCACCGGCACGCCGCCGATGCTGGCGATGGTGTAGGACCGCAGCTGGTCCGGGTTGAGCCGCGCGCTGCGCTTGACCTCGGGGATGACCTTGTAGGAGCGGCCGGCGTAGTCGAAGTAGTTGACGTAGCCGCCGCTGAGCAGCGTGTTCAGCACGCCGCCGATGGTGGTCATGTCGAGGCCAAGGGCGGCCACCTTGTTGCGGTCGATCACCACGGTGGCCTGCGGCAGGTCGATCTTGAGGTCGCGGTCGATATAGGCGAACAGGCCCGTCTTCTTTGCCGCGTCAAGGAAGCGGCGCGAGACGGTGTCGAGCTCGCTGAACGGGCGCGTCGTCTTGATGACGTAGCCGACCGGCAGGTCGCCGAAGCTGCCGGGCAGCGGCGAGGCGCGGAACGCGGCCAGGTCCTCGCCGGCGACGCCGGCCAGCTTGGTCTGCAACTCGGTCAGTATCTCGGTCTCGCTGCGGGTGCGCTCGGCGAAGCCTTTCAGGCTGAGGCCGCCGCCTGACTGCCCGGGGCTGTCGAAATGGTAGTAGCTGTGGTTCTCCGGCAGGCCCAGGATGATGTCGGAGATCTGCTTGTCGTACAGCCGCAGCTGGTCGATCGTGGCGGTGGGCGAGACCGAGCCGCCGAGCTCGATGCTGCCGGTGTCCTCCTGCGGCGCCAGCTCGCTCTTCGAGCCGGCATACAGCACGTAGCTGCCGGCCAGCACCAGCACGCCGAAGGCGATCATCACCACTCGCAGGGAGAGGGCGAGGCGCAGCAGCTTCAGGTAGGCGCGCGGCACCGGCCCGCTGCCGCTGCTTCGGGCCTCCGGCGGCGCCGCGCGCAGCATGAAGCGGCACATCATCGGCGAAAGCGTCAGCGCCAGCACCGCCGAGACGGTGACGCTGCCCACCAAAGTGAGCGCGAACTCGCGGAACAACGCGCCGGTCAGCCCGGAGCGCAGCGCGATCGGCACGTAGACGGCGACCAGCACCACCGTCATCGCCACGATCGGGCCGGCCAGGCTGCGCGCCGAACGCAGCGCGGCCTCCAGCGGCGGCGTGCCTTCGGAGAGTTCGCGGCTGACGTTCTCCACCACGATGATCGCGTCGTCCACCACCAGCCCTGTCGCCAGCACCAGGGCGAGCAGCGTCAGCAGGTTGATGGAAAAGCCGAACAGCACCAGGATCGCGAACGTGCCGATCAGCGAGAGCGGTATGGTGATCACCGGTATCAGCGAGGCGCGCGCCGAGCGCAGAAAGGCGAACACCACCAGCGCCACGATGGCCAGGCTTTCCACCAGCGTCTTCACCACTTCGCCGATGGACGCTCGCACGTTGGCCGTCACGTCCTTGGCGATGGCGCCGTGCAGCCCCTGCGGCAGGTCGGCCTGCAGCGCGCCGAACTTGGTGCGCACCCGCCCCACCACGTCGAGCACGTTGGCGTCCGGCACCGTTTCGATGTCGACCAGCACCGCGTTCTGGCCGTTGTACAGCAGCGACTGCGAGTAGTCGTCCGCGCCCAGCTCCACCTGCGCCACGTCGCCCAGCCGCACGATCGCACCGTTCGACTGCCGGATCACCAGGTCGCGGAACTCCGGCAGCGTGTGCACGCCGGTGGTGATGCCCAGCGACATCGACACCATCTGGCCGGTGGTGCTGCCCGCGCCGCTGGTGAAGTTGTTGGCCGTCATCGCAGCCGACACGTCGGCCGCGGTCAGCCCGTGCGCCGCCATCCGGTTCGGATCCAGCCAGGCGCGCACGGCAAAGTTCTGCGCGCCCCAGATGTCGGCAAGCTGCACGCCGGGGGTGGACTGCATCTGCGGCTGCACCACGCGCGCGAGATAGTCGGTGATCTGTTCCGGCGTCATGATGTCGCTGGTGAACGCCAGGATCATCGTGCCGCCCTGCCCGCTGGCTTCCATGTGGATGCTGGGCGTCTGCGATTCGCGCGGCAGCTGGTCGTGCACCGAGCTGATCTTGGTCTGTATCTCGGTCAGCGCACGGTCGGGGTCCTGGTTGAGCCGCAGGTGCACGTAGATCTGGCTGCTCGACGTCATGCTGGTGCTGCTGAGGTAGTCGATGCCGTCCACCTGCGCGATGGCGTTCTCCAGCGGCGCGGTGATGAAGCCGGCCACCGTGTTGGCGTCGGCACCGTAATAGGTGGTGTCCACCTCGATCATCGCGTGCACCGTCTTGGGAAACTGGCGCACTGGCAGGCTCTGCTCCGAGCGCAGGCCGACCAGCAGGATGAACACGCTGACCACCACCGCCAGCACGGGCTTGAGGATGAACATGTCGGTCAGGCCGCGCATGGGCTTACTCCTCCGCCGGGTGGGGGTTGGGGTCGTCGGACGGCTGCACCCTGTTGTTGACGACCACCTGCGCGCCTTGGCGCAGCTTGATCTGCCCCGCGGTGACGACGACCTCGCCGTCGTGCAGGCCCTCGGTGACCGCCACTTGGTCGCCGCGCGTGGGGCCGGTGCGCACGATCACCTGGCGCGCCGTCCCGTGATCCACCACGTACACCAGACTGCCATACGGGTTGTAGACGATGGCCGTGTTGGGCAACGTCACGTAACGGTGCACCGCACCCACGCGCAAATCAACCGTGGCGAACATGCCCGGCATCAGCGCGTGGTCCGGGTTGGGCAGGCTGGCACGCACCTGCGCCATGCGGCTGGCGGCATCCAGCTTCGGGCTGATCGCCGCGATGCGTGCGGCGAAGCTGCGGCCGGGAAAGGCGTCCACCTGCAGGCTCGCGTCCTCGCCCAGTTGCACCTGCGCCAGCGCCTGTTGCGGCACGTAGAAATCGACAAAAATCGGGTCCAGCGCTTGCAACGTCACGATCGTGGTGCCCGCCGGCAGGTACTGCCCCTGGTCCACCACGCGCAGGCCGAGCCTGCCTGCGAACGGCGCGCGCACGATCTTCTCGGCGGCCAGCGCCTGCGCCTGCGCCACCTGCGCGCGGGCGGAGCGCAGGTGGCTCTCGTCGGCGTCCACGCTGGCCTGGCTCACCGCCTGGGCGCGGAACTGCTTGGTGTCGCGTGCCAGGTTGGAGGCGGCGAGGTCGGCGGCCGCCTGCAGATCGGCCAAATGGGCCGCGTCGTCGTTGGGACGCAGGCGCAGCAGCACGGTGCCGGCGGCCACGTCGCGGCCGGAGTCGAACTCCACGCTGTCCACCACGCCGGAGACCTCGGCGGCGAGGTCGGCGCCGCGCACCGCGCGCACGCTGCCGACCGCTTGCAGCGAGTCCTGCCAATCGCTGCTGTGCGCCACCGTGGTGCTGACGGTGGCGGCTGGTTCTTGGGCCAGGACAGGCGCCGACAGAAGATACGGCAGCAAGAAAGCAAGGCCTGCTTTTTTGAAAAAAAGCAGCAAAAAACCTTTATCACGGCTATCGCGGAGTCCCCCGCAGCGCGTACCCGAGAAAGCAAAAGTTTTTTGGTTCTTTTTTTCAAAAAAGAACTGCTTGCTTTTGCTTCCACGGCGCGCGCTGCAGAAACCTCTCTGACAGCCGCACCAAGATTTTTTTGCTTCTTTTTTTTCAAAAAAAGAAGGCGCGTGCTTTCTCATGGCAACAAAGACCTCAAAAGTCCCTCCGGCGGCGCCGGCTGATCGTTCCTGTTCCACCATCCGCCCCCGAGTGCCACGAACAGCGCCACGGTGTCCGTATACCGCGCGGCCTGCGCGCGGATCAGCCCGATCACCGCGTTCTGGTATTGCGTCTGCGCCGTCAGCACGCTGAGGAACGCCACCCCGCCCGCGCCGTATTGAAGCCGCACCAGCGAGAGGCTGCGCGCGGCCGCGCGTTCCGCGTCCTGGTTGGCTTGCAGCGCGCGTGCGTCGCCTTGCAGCGCGGTCAGCACGTCGGCCACGTTCTGGTAGGCGTTGATCACCGTGGCGCGGTAGTTCAGCGCTGCGGCACGTGCGGCGGCCACCGCCTCGCGCTGCTGGTGCAGCAGCGTGCCGCCCTCGAACACCGGCGCCAACGCCTGGGTGAGGATGCTGTAGATGCCGTTGCCCGGGGTGAACAGCTGGCCGATCGTCGCCGGCGCGCTGCCCAAGAACCCGGTCAGCGTGGACTGCGGTAGCCGGTTGGCGATGGCCACGCCGACGTTGGCGGTGGCCTGCTGCAGCTGCGCTTCGGCGGCGCGGATGTCCGGCCGCTGGTCCACCAGCTGCGAGGCGAGGCTGACCGGCAACGTCTCCGGCAGGTGCAGGTCCTGCAGCGACAGCGCCGGGATGGCGGCCTCGGCCGGCGCGCGGCCCAAATAGGCGGCCAGCTGGTTGCGCGCCTGCTGCTGCTGCACCTGGAGCGGCACCACCAGCGCCTGGGTATTGGCCAGCTGCGCCTCCTGGGTGGCCACGTCGGCACCCGTCGCACCACCCAGCTGGAACTGGCTGCGCACGGTGGCCAGCACCTGTGTCTCGGCGGCGACCAGCTGCTGTTCGGCGTCGACCTGCGCGCCCAGCGAGGCGGCGGTGATCGC
The DNA here is from genome assembly GCA_964251005.1 of uncultured Acetobacteraceae bacterium. Classification (GTDB taxonomy): domain Bacteria; phylum Pseudomonadota; class Alphaproteobacteria; order Acetobacterales; family Acetobacteraceae; genus BOG-908. Next base: position 5,287 of record CAXUIR010000145.1, read on the forward strand.
GGACGTGGCTGTGTTGCCGGCCAGCATGTTGGCCGCGCCCTCCAGCTGGAACTGCTGGTAGCGCGCGGCAGCCGCGTCGGCCTGCACGGTGCGGCGCACCTGGCCCCACACGTCGAAGGTGTAGGACACGTTCACCTGCGCGTCGTACACCGAGTAGACCTGCGACTGCGCGCCGGGACCCACCTCGCCGGCCTCGGCCCCGCTGATCTTCTGCCGCGTGCGGTTGACCTGGGCGCTCACCTGCGGCAGCAGCGCGCCCTCCTGCGCCAGCGTCACCTCCTGCGCCTGCCGCAAGGTGGCCGAGGCGGCCTGCAGCGACGGGTTCTGCCGCAGCGCCTGCGCCACCAGCCGGGTCAGCTCCGGCGAGCGGAACAGCACCCACCAGGCGCCCGGCACGTCCGCAGCCACGGCGAAGCTTTGATCGGCGCCGGCCTTGGACGACGCGGCGCCGGTAGAGGCCGGCAGCTTGTCCTCGGTGAAGCGGTCCACCGCCGGCGGTGCCGGACGCCTGTAGTCCGGCCCCACAGCGCAGCCGGAGAGCGCGGCAGCCAGGCACGCCGCCCGGACGACGCAGGGGCACGGCCCTGTGCTGCAGGCAAACTGTTGGATGGCGGCCCCCCTCGTTGCGCACACGATCGACTTGGTTGCTGCAGCACGCCACCCCACCGCCCGCAAGGCGGGTGCGATTGCCACACGCCTGTGTCCACTCCGCTTCATGCGGGCCATGATTGCAGCACGCGTGCCAGGAAGGTGGATGGCCTCTAAGGCGTTGTAAACCCAACGTACATCATAGAAGTCGGCGGACGAGCGCCGGGCCGTCATCGTAAGAACCGCCAGGTTGTGGCAAGCCGCACCAACTTGCGGCGCCGGCTGCCTTGGTAATTATGCGATGATGCAGCACGCTCTTGCCAGGCCGCCCGTTTTTCTCGGCCGTGCCGTCCCCCATGCCGGGCGCGCCGGCTTTCTGGCCTGCCTGGCCCTGCCGCTGGCGCTGCTGCACGCCCGCGCGGTGGCGGAGATCCTGATCGCCTGCATCGACGTGCTGTTCCTCGGCCACAGCCTGCTCACGCGGCGGACGGCCTGGGCGCGCTCGGCGTTCTTCGTCGCCGCCTGCCTGTGGTGGCTGTGGCTGTGCGTCTGCTCGGCCGCCGGCAGCGGCGGGTTACTGCTCGGCGTCCTGGCGATCCGCCTGCCGGTATTTGCCATGGCGGTCGGCGAGTGGGTGCTGGCCGGCACGGACGGGGCGGCAGAGCGCCGCCGGCGCGCAGTGTGGCTGGCGGTGGCCGCG
>CAXUIR010000146.1:0-6556 GCA_964251005.1 uncultured Acetobacteraceae bacterium
GCGACAGCCGTGATAAAAGTTTTTTGCTTCTTTTTTTCAAAAAAGAAGGCCTTGCCTTATATGCCCCAATCCACCCGCCGCTGGTTGCCACGCTGCAGGTTCCGATAACGCGACATCGCCAGCAACGGAAAGAACAGCCGGTAGCCGTGATACTTCAGGTAGAACACGCGCGGGAAACCCACCGCGGTGTACGGCGCCTCGTCCCACTCGCCATCCGGCTTCTGCGTCGCCGCCAGCCAGGCGATGCCGCGCGCCACGGCCGGATGATCCGGCTGCCCGGCACCCATCAACGCCAGCACAGCCCACGCGGTCTGTGACGGCGTGCTCTCGGTGTAGCGGCCGTGCGCGGCGTCGGCGTAACTTTCCTCGTCCTCGCCCCAGCCGCCGTCCTCGCGCTGCACGCTCACCAGCCAATCGCAGGCGCGCACCATCGCCGGGTCGTCCGCCGGGATGCCGGCCGCGTTCAGCCCGTTGATCACCGACCAGGTGCCGTAGATGTAGTTGGTGCCCCAGCGGCCGAACCAGCTGCCGTCGGCCTCCTGCTCGCGTCGCAGGTAGGCAATCGCGCGCGCCACCACCGGGTGGCCGGCCCCCATGCCGATCTGGGCGAGGAACCCCAGGCAGCGGCCGGTGACGTCGGCCGTCGGCGGGTCGAGCAGCGCGCCGTGGTCGGCAAACGGGATGTGGTTGAGGTAGGAGTGGGTGTTCTCCGGCTCGAAGGCGCCCCAGCCGCCGTCGCTGCTCTGCATGCCGATGACCCAGTCGCGCGCGCGGGCGATCGCCTCGTCGTGCGCCGGGTCGCCGTTGCGGGCCAGCAGCATGCCCACCAGCGCGGTGTCGTCGACGTCCGGGTAGTGGTCGTTGGCGTATTGAAACGCCCAGCCGCCGGGGGCCACGTCCGGCCGGCGCACCGCCCAATCGCCCTTCACGTCGAGGATCTGCCGGGCCGCCAGCCAGTTGCTGGCCGCCTCCACCGGGGCGCGGCCGCCGGTGTCGTTCAGGTCGCAGCCGTAGCCGGCCTCGGCCATTGCCACCCCAGCCAGGCCGGTGTCCCAGATCGGCGAGACGCAGGGCTGCACGTAGGCGCGCTCGCCGTCGTCGACGATCAGGCGCCGCACCGACAGCCAGGCGAGTGCGGCGTCCGGGTGCGCCGCCTCGTAGCCGAGGGCTGCGAACATCATCACGCTGTTGGCCATCGCCGGATAGATGGCGCCCAGCCCGTCCTCGCCGTTCAGCCGCTCGGTCACGAACGCCACCGCCTGCTCGATCGCGCGGGCGCGCAGCTTGGCCGGGAAGAAGCGCTCGCCGCGCTTAAGTGCCAAGTCTAGCCCCTTGAAGGCGTGGCCCCAATAGCTGCGGTACGGGCCGCGTATGTAGTCGCGAATGCGCTCCGGCGGGCGGGTGAACAGCTCAGCGATGTTCACGCCCAGCGTGTTGATGGCGCGCGGCCGCAGCGTCATCAGCACCAACAGCGGCACGATCACCGTGCGCGACCAGTAGGACACCTTGGAGAGATGGAAGAAGAACCACTCCGGCAGCAGCATGATTTCCACCGGCATGGTGGGGATGGAGCGCCACGGCACCTGGCCGAACAAGGCGAGCTGGATGCGGGTGAACACGTTGGTGCGCTCGGCGCCGCCGGCCGCCAGGATCGCCGCCCGCGCGCGCGCCATGTGCGGGGCGTCCGGGCTGTGTCCCAGGCACTTCAGGGCGAAATACGCCTTCACGCTGGCGGAAAGGTCGAACGCGCCGCCGTGGAACAGCGGCCAGCCGCCGTGCTGGCCCTGTATCTCCAGCAGGTAGACGCCGATGCGGGCCTGCAACGCAGGGTCCACGCGGTCCAGGTAGTGCTCGAGCAGGATGTACTCCGCCGGAATCGTCGCGTCGGCTTCCAGCTCGAACCGCCAGTGACCATCCGCATTCTGCCGGCGGCACAGCGCGTCGGCCGCCAGCTCGATGCGGGTCTGCAGAGCGTCGTCGTGCAGGGTGGTCGCAGCGTCGGAGGCGGCCGGTTTGGTCAATATCTGGCTATGCATACTCATTCTATGTAGTTACGCACCAGAACGGCCCTCTGTTACGTGACGCGCTGCAGCAAAGCCGGACCTGATCGCACCTTCGATGGTGGCCGGCAACCCAGTGTCCGTCCAATCGCCCGCCAACACGAGGTTTGACAAGGCTGTTGTGGCATGTGGGCGACGCTTGTGTTGCGCCGGAGTTGCAGCAAAGGTGGCCCGCTTCTCGCGAATGAGCCGCCAGGGTGGCATCGGTGCCACGATGCCCAGCGCGGTGCACACCTCCGCCCAGATCGCCGGCGCCAGTTCCTCGCCCGGCTGGCCCAGCAACCGGTTGGCCGCCGAGATCGTCACCGACACCACCTCGGGCTTGACGAACACCCACTCCGCCATGCCGCCCACCAGCCCGACGAAGCCTGCCTCGCCGGGGTCCAGCCGCAGCTTGAAGTGCAGGTTCAGGATCGCTTCGTGCGCGTCCGGCACGCTGAGCTCCGGCAGCAGCGCCCCGGAGACAGGCGCAGGTGCTGCCAGCACCACCCAGTCCTCAGCCGCCACGTCCAGGCCGCCCTCCGGCGCCACCAGCCGTGCCACGCGGCCGCACTCTGCGACCACGGCGGAGATGCGGTGGCCGGTACGCACCTGCCCGCCCAGCGCCTCTATCCTGGCGACCGCCGGATCCACGAAACTCTCCGACAGCCCCTGCTTGGGGAAGTGCGGCACGCATTGCGCCCCGCCGCGGGCCAGCGACTCCGCCACGATCGCCCAGAACAGCCTCGCACTTCCCGCATCGGCCGGCGTGTTCAGCGCCGAGACCGCCAGCGGCTCGATCAGGTTGGTGTAGAGCGCGTTATGCGGCAGGCTGCCGCCGACCGTCGCCTCCGCCCCGGCGGTACGCAGGCGGAGCAGCCCGGCATAGTCGCGCAGCTTCGCACCGGGCACGCCGCGGCCCGGCAGCAGCACCCACCACGGCAACAACCCGGCGTTGGGCCGCACCCGCCAGCGCTGGCCGGTGGCCAGGTTCACGAACGGGAATACCGGCGTGCCGGGGCCGCCCAGCGTGTCGCGCGTGCCCAGCAGGTCCAGGTAGCGCATCGCCGCGCGGTTGCCGGACAGCAGCAGGTGGTTGCCGTTGTCGATGCGGCAGCCCAGCTCGCGGTCGTAGTAGGAACGGCAGCGGCCGCCGCAGGCGGGGCCGGCTTCGTGGACGACCACGCGCAGGCCGGCGCCCGCCAGGTCGAGCGCGGCGGCTAGGCCGGCCAGGCCTGCGCCTATGATGTGGACTACGCTCACACTGGACTACCTTCAGGAAGCGGTTCTTTTTTTGAAAAAAGAACCAAAAAACTTTGGGTCACTGGGGTGTCAACGCGCTGAGACGTGTCGTTTCAACGCGCGGCGGCTTGTTTCATGCGAGATGGGCCGAGAACCTGGCGGCTATCAGCAGTTTTTCCCACGCGGGCACGGAAACGCGCTGGTCCAGGCGCTGCCAACCACGCTTCTCCAGCCGGTCCAGCACCGCCTTGTAGGTGGCGCCCATCAGCCTTGCCGGCCGCATCGCCCGCCGGTCGCACCTGGCCATCGCAGCCTGCGCCGCGGTGAAGTGGCCGCGCGCCTGGCGCAGCGCGCGCTCGCACGCCGCCGGCAAGTGCGCACTCGCCAGCGCCGCGGCAGGCTCCGGCGGCACACCGGCCATCGCCAGCCACTCGCGCGCCAGGTAGAGGCGGCCACGCCAGGCATCCTCGCTGAGGTCGCGCAGGATGTTGGTCAGTTGCAGCGCCCGGCCGAGGTGGTGCGCCACCTCATCGGCCGCCGGCGAGGCGTCGCCGAACGCGCGCACCGAAAGCCGGCCGACGGCAGAAGCCACCCTGTCGCAATACAGGTCCAGCATCTCGGCAGGCGGCGCCACGATCTCGGTCTCCGCGTCCATCTGCATGCCGTCGATGATCGCCAGGAAGTCGATCCGGCGGAGCCCGAACCGCTCCGTCGCGCGCTGCAGCACGCGGGCCACCGCCGCGTCGTCGCTCGCCCCACCTTCGTTCATTGGGCCTTCCTTCATCGGGCCTTGCTGAAGCGGGCCGCCCTTCAGCGGGCCTTCCTGAAGCGGGCCTGGCTTCGGCGAACCCGGCTCCAGCCCGTCTGGCGCGTGGCCGCCACAGAGAGCCTCCACCCGCGCGCGCCAGCAATCCAGGCCAGCGCGTTTCTCCTCCATCGGTGCCGATTCGTCGGCAATGTCGTCCACCAGGCGGCAGAACGCGTAGACGGCGTACATCGCCTGGCGGCGGTCCGGCGGCAGGATGCGCATGCCGCGGTAGAACGAGGTGCCGGACGCGCGCACCAGCCGCGTCACCACGGCCAGGTCCGCCTCGGCCGCGCCCAGCGGACCCTGCCGGGGTGAGCCGGCTAGTGTCGCACCGGGGGGGAACGGACCTAGCTTGGTTGAGCCGGCTGGTGCCTTACGCGGTGGCGCCGTCATGCGCGCCTTCCGGCCAAATAGGGCGCGGCGCCGGCGAGGCTGGCGGCTACGTCGGCGGGGCGCAGCTTCACCCGCGTGGCCAGCGGGTCGCCCTGGCGCAAGCGGCGGGCAAGGCGGCGCGAGAGGCCCAGGATCACCGCAGTCTCCAGCCGCAGCCGGCGGTCGCGCACGCGACGGGGCAGGGCAGCGGCCGCCTCGTTCAGCGCGTCGCAACGGTCCAGCAGCCGGCCGATCACCTGGCGCAGGCCGGGCGTCTCGGCAGGGCCGCGCACCGCGTCCACGTTGCTGCCGGCGGCCTGCAGCCAGTCCTGCGGCAGGTAGCAGCGGTCCAGCCCGGCCAGGTCGCGCGCCATGTCCTGCAGGTGGTTGAGCACCTGCAGCGCGGCCGATAGTGCGTCGGACGGCGGTGTGCAGTCCGCCGCCTCGCCGTGCAGGGCGAGCACGTGCCGGCCGACCGGCATGGCGGAATAGCGGCAATACTCCAGCAGCTCGTCCCAGCTGGCGTAGCGCGTCTTGCCGGCGTCCTGGCGAAAGGCGCGCAGCAGGTCCTGCGCGTGAACGGCGGTGACCCCAGTCTCGGCCAGGCTGGCGCGCAGGCCGAGCGCAGAGGGCGACCCCTGGTCGCGGCCGCCGAGCAGCACCGCCTCCATCACGTCCAGCCGCGCCACCTTGTCGGCCGCAGCCAGCTCCGGGCTGTCGGCGATGTCGTCGGCGTTGCGGGCAAAATCATAGAACGCGTGCACGGGGCGGCGCCGCCCCGGCCGCACCAGCACCGAGCCGACGGGGAAGTTCTCCTGCCCGCGGTGCTTGCCGGACCAGGCCTCCACGTTGCCTGCGTCGGCCACAAGGCTGTCGACCACCCCGCTCATCGACGCAAGCTCATCGGCGAAACCCTCATCCGTGATACGCCCGCTGCTTCCAGATCACGCCACGCCCCCGGTAGTGGTCCAGCGCCGAGCCCAGCGTCGCCGCCGTGTAGAACACGGCCGCACCCGGCAGGCAGGCCGCCCACCAGGGGCTCAGCCCGAACCGCCTGAGCGTCGGGATATAGGACGCCGTCATCGCCGCCCAGCCCAGCACGCCGAGGACGCGTGCCCAGCCGCCGCCGAACACCGCGGCAAGCGGCGGCACCAGCCAGATCAGCACCATGCCGGCCAGCGTGCCGGCGAGCAGCCAGGGCGAGTGGTCCAACTGCACGTAGGCGCAGCGCGCCACCATCCGCCACACCTCGCCGGCCGTCCTGTAGGGGCGGATGCTGGTGGCCAGCCGGCTGTGGCCGAGCCAGATCCGCCCGGCCACCTTCACCCGGCGGGCCAGCGTCACGTCATCGATCAGCGCGCCGCGCATCGCCTCCAGCCCCCCCACGCGTGCCAGGGCGGCGGCGCGGATCAGCACCGTGCCGCCGGCGGCTGCGGCCATCCTGTTGCCGTCGTCGTTCACCCAATCGAACGGGTAGAGCAGCTGGAAGAAGAACACGAAGGGCGGCACCAGCGCGTGCTCGATGGGGCTGTCCACGTGCAGCGCCACCATCTCGGAGGCCATGTCCAGGCGCCCGTCCTCCAGCTTGGCCACCAGGCTGGCCAAATGCAGCGGCGCGTGCACGATGTCGGCGTCCGTCAGCAGCAGCAGCTCGGCGCGGCCGGCCGCCGCGATGCCCTGGCTGAGCGCCCACAGCTTGCCGCTCCAGCCGGGCGGGTGGGCCGCGCCGCGCAGCACCGTCAGGCGCGGGTCGGCGATGGCGTCGGCCAGGCGGCCGGTGCCGTCGCTGCTGAGGTCGTCCACCAGGATCACCCGCAGCGCGCCGTCGTAGTCCTGGGCCAGCAGGCTGCGCAGGCAGGCGGTGATGCTGGCGGCCTCGTTGCGCGCCGGTATTACGATGGTCACCGGCGGCATCTGGCGGCGCGGGGCGAGCGCGGGCGAGGGCAGGCTGGGGCCGGCCTGCCAGAAGCGGCCGTGGCCGGCGAGCAGGTAGATCCAGATTGCCAGGGCAGTGGCGGCCAGCCAGGTCACGAGCAAGGCAAGCAAGGCCTTCTTTTTTGAAAAAAAGAAGCAAAAAACTTTTGTCCCTGCGCTG
>CAXUIR010000147.1:0-6423 GCA_964251005.1 uncultured Acetobacteraceae bacterium
GCCTTCTTTTTCGAGAATAGAAGAAAAAAGCTTTGCCTCCGCTTTCGCCGACGGCTGAAACGACACGCCTCAACCCGGCGCACCTGCAGGAGACAAAAGTTTTTTGGTTCTTTTTTTCAAAAAAGAACCGCTTGCTTGCGTGACGGCGGAGACCCGAAAACATCCCCCCTCTCACCCCCGAAGAGTTCCAGCACGTCCTGGACCAGCTCGGGCCGTGGGGGCAGACGCGGCGCGTCGCCGTCGCCGTCAGCGGCGGCGCCGACAGCCTGTGTCTCGCCTGGCAGACGAAAGCCTGGGGCCAGCCCACGGCGCTGATCGTCGACCACCGTCTCCGCCCGGGCTCCACCGACCGCCTCGCTAGCTTCGGTGTCGCCTCGCGCATCCTCACCCTGGACGGCCTGCAACACGGCCCGGGGCTTGCCGCCCGCGCCCGCGTGGCCCGCTACGCGGCGCTCACACAGGCGGCCGCAGGGCTCGGCCTATGCGACCTGCTGCTGGGCCACCACGCCGGCGACCAGGCAGAAACCGTGCTGATGCGTCAGCGCGCCGGCAGCGGCCCCGTGGGCCTGGCCGCCATGCCGCTGCTGGCCGAACACAGCACAGTCCGCCTCGTCCGGCCGCTGCTGGGCATCGCACCCGGCCGGCTGCGCGCCCCGCTGCGGCACGCCGGCATCTCCTGGGTCGAGGACCCGTCTAACACGGCGGGCCCCGCCCTGCGCACTCGCCTCCGCCGCGAGCTCGACGACCCCGACGGCAGCGGACCGTGCGTTACCGCGCTGCTGCGCCAGGCCGCGCTGCACGGCCGGCACCGCGCCGCTGCGGACGGCCATGTGGCCGCCACGCTGGCCGAGCGCGCCTGCCTTCACCCGGAAGGATTCGCCACGCTAACACCCGGGCCGATTCCGCCCGGCTGCCTGCGTGCGCTGATCCGCATGCTGTCCGGGCAGCCATACCCGCCGGACAGCCTGGCCCTTGCGCGCCTGGCCGCTGCACCCGCGCCCGCCACGCTGGGCGGCGTCAGGCTTCTGGCGGCCGGTCGGCTGGGGCATGATCCAGCGGTGCAGAGCCCGTCGGACCAGGATGCCCGCGATACCGGCCTGCATCAGCCAGGCGGTTCCGGCGCGCCGAGACTGCCGGATGCTCCAGGCCCTGTCCTGCTTCTGGTGCGCGAGGCGGCCGCCATGGCCGCCGCCGTGCCGGCACAGGACGGCGCGCTTTGGGACGGCAGGTTCCGCCTACACGCACGTCTTGCCCTGCCGGACGGCGCTTCCCTCGGCGCGTTGGGCGACGACGCACGCAGGATCCGCCACCTGACGCACTTGCCCGACGCGGTGTTGCGTACGCTGCCGGCCATACGGGTCGGCGCCGGCCTTTTCGCAGTGCCGCATCTTGGCTTCCTTGCGGATACGGAACATACTAAGGGATGGACAGACGGCCTGGTTAGGATGACGCTGTCCCGTAGTGGGCCAGCTGCGGGGGCGGCCTGGATGGGGGATGCGCAAACTGGGCTGGCGCACCATGTTCCTCGTCAACGGCTCGACTGAAGTCGCCGAGTGTTTCACGCCGGTCTCCGGCGCCACGTCTGGACCCGCCGATCGGGTCGCTTGAGTTGAACGCGGACCGCCGGTCCGTCTGGGACTAGGATGCAATGAGCAATTTCGGCCGAAACCTGGCTTTGTGGGTCATCATCGCGCTGCTGCTGGTGGTGCTGTTCAACCTGTTCCAGCCGGGCAGCGGACAGCACGGCGCCACCGCCATGGCGTATTCGGACTTCATCAGCGAGGTGAACAGCGGCCACGTCCGCGAGGCCACCATCCAGGGCCACACGGTAGCCGGATCGCTGAACGACGGACACGGCTTCCAGACCTACGCGCCGGAAGACCCCGGCCTGTTCCAGCGCCTGACCGACAAGGGCGTCCGCGTCGTCGCCAAGCCTGACGATGACGGCGTGAACCCGCTGCTGCGCACGCTGCTCTCCTGGTTTCCGATGCTGCTGCTGATCGGCGTGTGGGTGTTCTTCATGCGCCAGATGCAGTCCGGCGGCGGCCGTGCCATGGGCTTCGGCAAGAGCCGCGCCCGCATGCTAACCGAGAAGCAGGGCCGCATCACCTTCGAGGACGTCGCCGGCATCGACGAGGCGAAGACCGAGCTGCAGGAAATCGTCGAGTTCCTCAAGGACCCGCAGAAGTTCCAGCGCCTGGGCGGCAAGATCCCCAAGGGCGTGCTGCTGGTGGGCCCGCCCGGCACCGGCAAGACACTGCTCGCCCGCGCCATCGCCGGCGAAGCCAACGTGCCGTTCTTCACCATCTCCGGCTCCGACTTCGTGGAGATGTTCGTGGGTGTCGGCGCCAGCCGCGTGCGCGACATGTTCGAGCAGGGCAAGAAGAACGCCCCCTGCATCATCTTCATCGACGAGATCGACGCCGTCGGCCGCCACCGCGGCGCGGGCCTGGGCGGCGGCAACGACGAGCGCGAGCAGACGCTGAACCAGATGCTCGTCGAGATGGACGGCTTCGAGAGCAACGAGGGCGTCATCCTCATCGCCGCTACCAACCGTCCGGACGTGCTGGACCCGGCGCTGCTGCGCCCCGGCCGCTTCGACCGTCAGGTGGTGGTGCCGAACCCGGACGTGTCCGGCCGCGAGAAGATCCTGCGCGTGCACATGCGCAAGGTGCCGCTCGCCAGCGACGTGGACCCCAAGACCATCGCCCGCGGCACCCCCGGCTTCTCCGGTGCCGACCTCGCCAACCTGGTCAATGAGGCCGCCCTGCTGGCCGCCCGCCTGTCCAAGCGCGTCGTCGCGATGGCCGAGTTCGAGTTCGCCAAGGACAAGGTGATGATGGGTGCCGAACGCCGCAGCCTGGTGATGAGCGACTCCGAAAAGGAGATGACCGCCTTCCACGAAGCCGGCCACGCCATCTGCAGCCTCTACGAGCCGGAGTGCGACCCGATCCACAAGGCCACCATCATCCCGCGCGGCCGCGCGCTGGGCATGGTGATGAGCCTGCCGGAAGGCGACCGCTACTCCACCAGCAAGGCCAAGATGGTGGCCCAGCTCGCCATGGCGATGGGCGGCCGCGTCGCCGAGGAGCTAACCTTCGGCGCCGACAAGGTCAGCAACGGCGCGTCCGGCGACATCAAGATGGCCACCGACATGGCCCGTCGTATGGTGACCGAGTGGGGCATGAGCGAGAGCCTCGGCATGATCGCCTATGGCGACAACAGCCAGGAATTGTTCCTCGGCCACTCGGTGCAGCAAAATAAGAGCGTGTCAGAGCACACCGCGCAGCGGATCGACGTCGAGATCAAGTCGATCATCGACACCGCCTACGCCAAGTCGAAGAGCGTGCTGACCGAGCACCAGGAAGAACTGAACCGCCTGGCGCGCGGCCTGCTGGAATACGAGACGCTGTCCGGCGAGGAAATCCGCACCGTGCTGCGCGGCGAGCCGGTCATCCGCAAGGTGGTCGACGAGCCGGCGCCGGAGCAGCGTCGCGCGAGCGTGCCGACGACGAGTGCCAAGCCGTCTTCGCTGCCGCCTGGGTTGGATCCGGCGCCTCAGCCGGGCTAAAGCAAGCAAGCAGTTCTTTTTTGGAAAAAAGAACCAAAAAACTTTTGTCTCCGCTGTCGCGCGCTCGCTGGAAAGGGCCGTGACAGCGGAGGCAAAAGTTTTTGCTTTTTCAGTGTCCGTTTTGAAGGGCGGCATGGTGAGTGGGCTGTTGTGGTTTTTTGATTACCGGAGCGGAGTGGCCTCCTGTGGTCATCAGCACCGTAGTGGAGAAAGACCCTGTAAAATGGTCACCAGGGCGACTTGTCGAACGGACACTGAAAACAGACGCGCTTGAGCCGCCCCCTGGTGATGGGGGTGTTGAACGTTACCCCCGACAGCTTCAGCGACGGCGGCCTACACCGTAACCCCATCGACGCCGGCCTTCACTTGCGCGACGCCGGCGCCGACATCATCGACGTCGGCGGCGAAAGCACCCGCCCAGGGGCCGCACCGGTCGACCCCGACGAAGAGCAGCGCCGCGTCCTGCCGATCATCGCCGCTCTCGCCCGAGCCGGCGCCCGCCTCTCCGTCGACACCCGCAACGCGTCCACCATGGCAGCCGCACTCGACGCCGGCGCCACCATCGTCAACGACGTCTCCGCGCTCGGCCACGACCCGCACGCGCGCAACACCCTGGCCGCCCGCACCTGCCAGGTAGTCCTGATGCACATGCGCGGCACGCCCCAGACGATGCGGTCCCACGCCACCTACACCGACCTGATGGCCGAAATCATCGCCGAGCTCTCGGCCGCCATTGCCCGCGCGCAAGCCGCCGGCATCGCGCGCGCCCGGCTGACGATCGACCCCGGCCTGGGCTTCGCCAAGACCGCGCCGCAGAACCTGGAGGTGCTCCGCCGCTTGCCCGAGCTCCGCGCGCTGGGCCTGCCCATCCTGGTCGGCGCCTCGCGCAAAGGCTTCATCGGCACCTACGGCGGCGAGCCCAACCCGCTGCGCCGCGCACCCGGCTCCATCGCGGCCGCCCTGTTCGCGGCGGCGCAGGGCGCCGCCATCCTGCGTGTGCACGACGTGGCGGAGACGGTGCAGGCGCTGCGGGTTTGGCAAGCGCTGGCGGATTGCGATAAGATGGGTGAGTGTAACGAATAAAGGAAGGCAAGGCCTTCTTTTTCGAGAAAAAGAAGCAAAAAGCTTTTGCGTCCGCCGTCGCGGTCCTGTCCGGTGAGCGCGCGACAGCGGAAGTAAAAGTTTTTTGGTTCTTTTTTTCAAAAAAAGAACTGCTTCCTTGCTTGCCCCAGGAGACTCCAATGACCCGCAAGCTCTTCGGCACAGACGGCATCCGCGGCCGCGCCAACGTAGGCTCCATGAGCCCGGAAGTCGCGCTCCGCGTAGGCCTAGCCGCCGGCCTGCAGTTCGTCCGCGGCGACCACCGCCACCAGGTCATCATCGGCAAGGACACCCGCCTGTCCGGCTACATGCTCGAGCCCGCTTTGGTCGCCGGCTTCACCAGCGCGGGCATGGACGTGATGCTGGTGGGCCCGCTGCCCACGCCGGCCATCGCCATGCTCACCCGCTCCATGCGCGCGGACCTCGGCGTGATGATCTCCGCCAGCCACAATTCGTTCGAGGACAACGGCATCAAGCTGTTCGGCCCCGACGGCTTCAAGCTGTCCGACGAGACCGAGCTGGAAATCGAGCGGCTGATGCAGACCGACCTGTCTGCCCGGCTGGCCGCACCCACCAAACTCGGCCGCGCCCGGCGGCTGGAGGACGCTGCCGGCCGCTACATCGAGAGTGCAAAGGCGAGCTTCCCCCGCCGCCTGACGCTGGACGGCCTGCGCATCGTGGTGGACTGCGCCAACGGTGCCGCCTACCGTGTCGCCCCCACCGTGCTGACCGAGCTGGGCGCGGAGGTGATCCCGCTCGGCGTCACCCCGGACGGCTTCAACATCAACAAGGAGTGCGGCAGCACCCAGCCGGCCCAGCTCTGCGCCGAGGTGCTGGCGCACCGCGCCGACCTCGGCATGGCGCTGGACGGCGACGCGGACCGCGTTCTGCTGTCCGACGAGCATGGCCACCTGATCGACGGCGACCAGGTGCTTGCCCTGATCGGCCAGTCCTGGGCGCGCGACGGCCGCCTGCGCGGCGGCGGCGTGGTCGCCACCGTGATGAGCAACCTCGGCCTGGAACGCTTCCTCGGTGCCGAGGGCCTGCGCCTGGAACGCACCGCGGTGGGCGACCGCTACGTGGTGGAGCGCATGCGCGAGACCGGCATCAACGTCGGCGGCGAGCAGTCCGGCCACATGATCCTCTCGGACTTCGCCACCACCGGCGACGGGCTGGTCGCCGCCCTGCAGGTGCTGGCCACGGTGATGACCGAGGCGCGCCCGGTCAGCGAGGTCTGCCGCCGCTTCACGCCGCTGCCGCAGCTGCTGCGCAACGTCCGCTTCGCCGGCGGCCAGCCGCTGTCGGACCCGCGCGTGAAGGAGGCTGTGCGCGGCGTGGAGGCGCGGCTGGCAGGGCACGGCCGGGTGCTGCTGCGCCCCAGCGGGACGGAGCCGCTGATCAGGGTGATGGCGGAAGCCGAGGACGAGGCGGTGGTGCGGCAGGTTGTGGGCGAGTTGTGCGAGGTGATCGAGCGGGCTTCTGCGATGGCAGCGGCGGCGGATTAGGCAGGGAAGCAAGCGCTTCTTTTTCGAAAAAAAGAAGCAAAAAGCTTTTGCTCCGGCTGTCGCGGACGGCTGAAACGAAACGCTTCATCAACGCGCGCGTGCAGAGAGCAAAAGTTTTTGGTTCTTTTTTCTAAAAAAGAACCGCTTGCTTCCTTCCCATTGAGTGAAAGCCGGTGGTTGCACGCCCGCCAGCGCCATCGCCGCTGGCCTGGCGTGCTAGACGGGGTGGTGCGCGCGCGCCAACGT
>CAXUIR010000148.1:0-6422 GCA_964251005.1 uncultured Acetobacteraceae bacterium
CATTACCAACTGCGTGATGATCGCGCCGATCGCGGTGTCCGCGCGGGCGGCGCCGAGGTGCTCGGGCCGCAGGCCTTTATCGGCGATGGCGGATTGCTGGTAGAACACCATCCACGGCATGATCACCGCGCCGATGTTGGCCGCCGACAGGTATAGGTAGCCGGGGTCGCGCCAGGGGATGCTGACGGCGCCGCGCGCGATCTGCGAGATGGACGGGTGCGCCGCCCAGGCGACGTAGAAGAACGCGAACTCGAACAGCCCGCCGGCGATGGCCGCACGTTCCACCCGCCGGTAGCCGCCGGTCAGCACCACGCTCAGCAGGGCGGCCGCGGCGATGGCCAGGCTGACGCGGCGCGGCACGCCGAACAGCTCGCCCACGCCCGCCACGCCGTAAAACTCGGTCAGCAGCGCGCCGGCGGTGGCCACCGCCAGGCCGACGGCGGAGACCCAGCCCCAGAAACGGCCGAAGCTCTCCGCGATCAGCTCGCCATGGCCGCGGCCGGTGAAGATGCCCAGACGCACCGTCAGTTCCTGCACCATGTAGAGGATCGGGATCAGGATGAGCTGCTGCAGCAGCAGGCGGTAGCCGTACTGCACGCCGCTCTGGCCGGCGGTGATGACGCTGCCGACGTCCGTGTCGGCCAGCATCACCACCAGGCCGGGTCCGAACACGGCGATGGCGCGGGCGATCCGCGTGGGCGCCAAAGGCGGGACTTGGGTCTCAACGGTCTGGTCCGGCACTTGGGCTCCTGCGCATCTTGGAGATGCGAATGGTTCTTAATTGAAGGTAGGCGGCGAGGGCCAGGGAGTCAATCGAAGGCAAGGAAGCGGTTCTTTTTTGAAAAAAAGAACCAAAAAACTTTTGTCTCTGGGGTGGGCGCCGGCGGAGAGGTCCGCGACAGCCGTGACAAAAGTTTTTTGCTTCTTTTTTTCAAAAAAGAAGGCCTTTCTTACTTACTGCGGTGCCACCTTAGCCGGCGTCCGCGCGAGCGACTTGATCGCCGGCCGCGGCTTGCCGGACGCCTCGCCGATCTCGCGGTCCTGCGCCTCGATGAACGTCCGCGCCGGCGCGTCGCCGTCCAGCCCGCCCAGCTCGGTGTACGGCACCCGGCGGTTGGAGCTGCGGGTGCCGTCTTCGTACATCACGTCGAAGGCGATGAAGCTGCTGAGTATCTTGCGCTTAGGCGGCATCGGGGGCGTCCGGTTCGGGCTGCCCGCCGGCCGTGGGGTCCGGTTCGGGCTCGCCCGCGGCGGCACGGCGCTTGGCTTCCGCCTTTTCCAGGCGCTTGGCCTCGGCCTTGGCTTCCTTGGCGCGCTCGCGTTCGGCGCGCTGGAAATTGTAGTTCGGTTTGAAGACCATCCGGGGTTCCTCGGGGCTCGCGCGCGCCGACGGGCGCAGTTGGGCGCGGTGTATGGCAGGAAGATGGCGCGGGGGCTACCTCGGGGCAACATCGCGGCACGCGCCGCCTCGGCCGTGAGTGCCGCCGGGCCCGGCTGCGGCTCAGGGCCGAGGGCCCGCACCTGCCGCCCAGCCAGGTCCAAACAACGGCAACCACAGATTGTAGACTCCACGCGCAGCCGAACTGTTGGTAATGGTCATGCAACTAGTTTCCATTACACTTCCAAGAAGAAAACCTCACGCCTCTACCCACTGCGCGGTTAATCTATTTGTTTACGCATCGTTTCACACGAATGAGTACTTGGTAAACACAGGCCGACATTGCATTAACCAAACGTTTTAGCTACTCAGTAGGTCCTCACGACCTCCGAAACCTTGGCGGTGCAATCAGTGTTCACCAGAGCCGGAAGACCGTTTTGCAGACCGCGCGCGCGCAGATGGCATGTGGACAGCAGCGCTGCGCAAGGCGGGCGCGGCGCCGGCCTGTGCCGCGACCGCAGCGCCGCCGCGGCGATGGAGTTCGCGATCGCGTCTATTCCGTTTCTTGCACTGCTGCTTTTCTTCTTCGAGATCGGCATGGACTACTACTACCAGACCGCGCTCGATTACGCCGTCGCCAGAAGCGCGCGTCAGGTGCAGATCGGCAACGCGCAGGGGATCAGCACGGCGCAGGATTTCAAGGCGAAGCTGCTGTGCCCGATGGTGACGGGACTGCTGAACTGCAACGCGATCAGCGTGGCTTCGGTGAGCATCGCCGGCGCACCGGACTACTACCACGCGACGCTGCCCAGCCCGACGCAGAACGGAACGCTGTCGCTGTCCGGGTACTCGGCCGGCTTCACCACCGGAAACCAGAACTCGCCGATGTACCTGCAGGCGGTGATGCAGAGCCCGAGCCTGATCGCCGGCCTCATCCCCGGCTTCGCCACCGCCACCGGATCGGGCCAGGTACGCCTGACCGTCTCGTCGACCGCCTTCATCAACGAGAACTACGCCAATGCAACGACGCTGCCTTCGAGCTGAGCCTCGCACCAGAAAGGCAGGTGGGCCGCAAACCGCCTCGGCGGCCGCCGGACCGAACAGCGCGGCAATTGCGGGCGAGCCGCACACCGCCGCAGGAGCGGGCGGGCCCGGCAGCGTGCAGCACGACAGGCGCGGCGTCGCGGCCATGGAGTTCGCGCTGGTCGCACCGGTGCTCGGCGTGCTGGTCATGGGCATGATCGACGTGGAGCAGGCGCTGGTCACCCAGAAGCGCGTGGCCGACGTGGCCCACCAGATAGCCATGATGGCGACGGAACAGGCGGTGGAGTACCAGACCAACCACAGCCTGGTCCTGACCCCGGCAGAGGCGCAGCTGTCGCTCAGCGCGATCTACGCGATGATGCCGGAACTCCGCCACGCCCCGTCCGGCACGCGCTACAACGTCACCCTGTCCAGCATTGCCTTTCCGGAAAACGCGCAGGGCGCGTTCGTCCCCGCCGTCGCCTGGAGCGTTGCGATGAGCAACCTGAACGGCAAGACGCCTGACACGCTGATCACCACCGCTCCGGCAGCGCCGTTCCAGCGCGTGTGCAACGTGGCACCGGTGGAGGTTGCCGCCAACCAGCCGGTAACGCTGCAAAACTTGCCGATCGCCGACGTGTCGGCACTGGCGCCGATGCTGGTGGTGGACGTCACCTACACCTACACGCCGATCTTCGGCCGCTTCGTCCACCCCTCCAGCGGCACCATCACCTTCAGCCGTACTGCGATGCTGATGCCGCGGACGTTTCAGCCGCAGTCGGCATGGGTGCTGCCGTTTCCATTCCCGTTCCCGCTGCCATTCCCACTCCCGGGGCAAGGTCCCGGCCCGCAGAGCCAGAGCCCGATCTACTACAACGACCCGACGACCACCACGCCGGCGGCGGTGTGCGCCGGCTACGACTACGCGCAGTCCCAGCTGACGCTATGAGCTCGAAGACTGACTTTTGGAGCAGAAGCAAAGGCCTTCTTTTTCGAGAAAAAGACGCAAAAAGCTTTTGCCTCCGCTGTCGCGATACTTTCCGGCGAGCGCGCGACAGCGGAAGCAAAAGTTTTTTGGTTCTTTTTTTCAAAAAAAACTGCTTGCCTTGCTTCCGTCCAGCAAAAGTCAGGCTCAAGCCTCGCAACTATAACTCGATACGACAAAGGATCGACAAACGTGAACACCCGCGCCAGACACGCATCCTGCCTGCGGGACTCTGCAGGCGGCACCGTCACGGTCATCTTCGCCGCGGCTGCGGTGCCGATCGTCCTGCTGACCGGCCTGGCCTTCAGTTTCGGCCTGCTCACCGTCGCCAAGGAGCAGCTCGACCTCGCAGCCGACACTGCGGCGCTGGCGGCGGCGAGCACGGCCGCCAGAAGCTTCACCGCCGGCCAGGCCAACTACATCAGCCAGGGCGATGCGGCGGGCGACCAGTGGTTCCAGAACCAGGCTGCGGTGATCCTGGGCGCGCTCGGCACGCCGACGGACACCGTCACCGTCACGCAGTCCGGCGGGTCGTTCTCGGCGACGGTCAGCTACACCGCCAGCGTCGCCACCATCCTGGGCAACTGGTTCGGCACCTCGGGCGTGATCGCCAGCTCGGGCACGTCGAAGCAGAAGGTGTACGGCAACGGCCTGGCCAACACTTCGTCGGTGACCATCACCACCAACGCCTTTGTCGACGTCGACTTCCTGCTGGACAACTCGTCCTCGATGATGATCGGCGCTACCGAGCCCGACATTCAGCGCCTCGGTGCCCTGCTCTACCAGATACAGGGCGTGAACATGCCGGCGAGTGCGGCCGGGCTGCAGAACTACCATTGCGCCTTCGCCTGCCACTGGACGCAGACCGGCGGCGGGACGGACTACTACGCCGTGGCGCGCGCCGCCAACCCGGCGATCACGCTGCGCTGGGACGTGCTGCAGAGCGCGATGCAGACCGCGATCGGCCAGATGGAAACGCTGGAGGTCATACCGAACCAGTTCCAGATCGGCGTCTACAGCTTCGGCGACCCGGCCTACGCACCGCTGAAGACGATCTACCCCGACAACACCAACCTCAATGCGTCCAAGGCGGTGGTCGCCGCCAACACGTCGCCGGTGGTGATCGACGCCGCCAACACCAATTTTCCGGCGGCGATGGCGACGTTCGCGGCCCTGGCCACGCCGGCCGGCGACGGTTCGACGCAACTGGTCCCGAAAAAGGCGCTGATCATCGTCACCGACGGCATCGCCGATTACGGGTCGCGCTCAATCCCCACAACCGAGGGGCCGATGAACCCGGCCGACTGCGACGCCATCAAGGCAAAGGGATACCAGGTGTTCGTGCTCTACACGACGTATTCGACCGACTACCCGCTGGTGCTGCTGAACAACCAGAACCTGGCGACGTACATCAACGGCACCGGCCCGGGCAGCCTGGTCGGCAACCTGCAGGCCTGCGCCTCGGGGAGCCAGAACTTCATCCAGGCGAGCAGCCCGGCGGACATCCAGACGGGATTGGCGCAGTTGCTGTCGGTGGCGGTGGGGAGTGCTGCGAAGTACACGCAGTGATACCGGCGATACGGACGCTCGCCATTCGACGCCGGCAAGGAAGGCAAGGCCTTCTTTTCTGAAGAAAAGAAGCAAAAAACTTTTGCCTCCGCTGTCGCGGATCTATCCGGCGAGCGCGCGACAGCGGAGTCAAAAGTTTTTTGGTCCTTTTTTTCAAAAAAGGACTGCTTGCTTTCTGTGTGTCAACCTCACCGCGTGCCCGTTCGTAAAGTCGCCCTGGCGGCCATCAAGCGCGCGCTCCGGTGCTCGGAGCCGCGACAGCGCTAGCAAAGTTTTCTGGTTCTTTCTCGCGAAAAAGAACTGCCTGCTTTTCCACCTCCGCCGCGTGGCCCTCCACCTTCACCTTGGGCCACACATGCTTAACCTTGCCGTCCGAGCCGACAAGAAACGTCGAACGCTCGATCCCCATGTATTTCTTCCCGTACATGGATTTCTCCACCCATACGCCGTACGCCTCGCTCAGCGCGCCCGCCTCGTCCGACGCCAGCGGAAACGCCAGCCCGTATTTAGCGGCGAACTTGTCCAGCGCGCGCACCGGGTCGCGCGAGACGCCGATCACCTCGAGCCCGAGCCTGCCCAGCTGCGGCAGCGCCTCCTGGAAGGCGCAGGCCTGCTTGGTGCAGCCGGAGGTGTCCGCCTTCGGGTAGAAATACAGCACGTAGGGCCTGCCCTGCAGCGCGTCGGAACTGACGATGCGGCCCTGGCTGGCCGGCAGGCTGAACGCGGGGGCGGCGGCACCTTCGGCAAGGCTCATGCTCAGGTCTCTCCCATGATGCGCCGGAACGCGGCGGACACCTCATCTGCCACGGGCTGCACGCGCGCGGCTAGAGCGGCGTCCGACCTCGCTGGATCGGATGAGCTGGCGGAAAAACGCTCCAGCTCCTCGTCCTGGCGGGCATCTGTGTCCCGTTCGCTCGGATGATGCTCCAGAGCGGCGTCCGACCTGCCCGGGTGCGGCAAGCGCGTGGGACGCCGCGCCGGTGCCGCCTCCGGGCCAGATACCGGCGCGTGGCCCTGCCGGGCTGAACCGCACCCTGGACCGTAGTGTGACGCATCACCCGGCGCCTGGCCCCGTCCGGTCGAAGGCCGCTCCGGACCGGCGTGTAGCGCAGTCGCCGCCGCCTGGTCTCGGCCGGCCGGACATCGCTGCGGATCGGCGTGCCGCGCCGGGCCCAGGACGCGGTCAAGCGCGCGGTGCAGCTTGATGACCGTCGCGTCCGGAATGGCGTCCGGCACCGCGCGGCCCAGGGTGATCCGCAGCAGGCCCTGGATCGCGCGCCACATCGCGTCCGCGCGGATCAGCTTCCGGGCGTCGTCCTGCGCCAGCAGGCCCGCCTGCGCCAGCCTGGCCAGCGCCACGCGGGTGACAGGCGAATGGGCGCCGGCCCCCGCGCCGCGCAGCTGCAGCGCCTGGGCGATGAACTCCACCTCCATCAGCCCGCCGCGCCGGTGCTTGACGTCCCAGGC
>CAXUIR010000149.1:0-349 GCA_964251005.1 uncultured Acetobacteraceae bacterium
AAAAGCTTTTTGCTTCTTTTTCTCGAAAAAGAAGCGCTTTCTTTTTCCATGACATTCCGTTCTTGATTTGTTCGCAACAGGTCGCTACCGTCTGGGGCATGTTGATTGGTCCGCCCCTCCCAGAACTCGTCCCCTTCGATGAGGTCGTTGCCGTGCTTGAGGCTGCCGCGCGCCGTGTGCCGGGTGGTCCGCCCGCCCTGATTGCGGCGGGCAGCCGCCACCTCGCCGCAGCGCTGGAGGTCGCTGGGTTCAGGGTGGTGCGCAACGCGGCACCCTGCCGGGCGCGGGCCCGGGGGGGTGGGGTGGGGGCCGCGCGCCCGCGGGTTGGCCGGCGGGCGTGAGGAGAGCC
>CAXUIR010000149.1:359-6401 GCA_964251005.1 uncultured Acetobacteraceae bacterium
CGCAACGCGGCACCCGGCCGGCAGCTGACGCTGTGAGGTGGTCTGGCTGCCGCGAGCGCGCGTGATGCCTGACGGCATTCATCAGAGCAGGCAGCGTGAGACGCTGATCCGGTTGCCGCTTGCCGACTTGGTGGACTGGCAGCTGCTGGCATCCTGTGGCGCCTGCCGGGCAGACCGGATCGTGATGGTGTCCGACTTGGTGGCCCGCTACGGGGCGGAGCGGACTTTGGTGGCGCTGGTGCCCCGGCTGCGATGCGGAACGTGCCGCCGGCCGCCAACCGATGTTGTTCTGCGCAACAAATATCCTGCGCAGATGGGCGGCAGCGGCTTCGTTCAGGTCGTATTGAAGAGACAGCCCTGACCCGCAGAATGGGCGGCGACGCAATGAGCAAGCGCGCAGCGGTGGCGGGTCTGGCACTCTGATGCGCTAGCAAGCGCGGCGTGCATGATGAGTGTTGGTAGAAACACAAGCCGGTGCACCCACAACCAAGAGTAGGTGTATAGTCAGTCTACTTCAAGCGTCGCGCACGTGTACGCTGACGCGCATATCGCACCGAACGTCTGCGCAAAACGTATACAGAAAGAAAAACCTGCGTTTTCAAGGCAGCAAAAACGTTCAGTCCGCTGTCGCGAAGCATCCCGCAGTATGTACCCAAGGAGACAAAAGTTTTTTGGTTCTTTTTTTCAAAAAAGAACCGCTTGCTTTTGTCCGTTAGCAGAGCCTCGGTCCGCCGCTCACGTCTTGTCTTGTCGGCACGTTGTGGCAATAATAGTGGCGTCCCGGCCTTTGATGGTGAGGGCCACAACAAGGCAGCATGTGACCCAGAAACAGGATGAGGCGCTCGCCGCGGTAACGGCAAAGGCCGGACTTCCCGCGAACACGGACGAACGCCGGGTAGTTCCGGGCGAGGAGATGCAAACCGAGCACCAGCAGCGGACGCTGATCGAGGGCGTGCCGCACCTGATCTGGCGCTCCTGCGATCAAGGACTTTGGACCTGGGCAAGCCCGCAATGGATGGCCTACACCGGGCAGAGCCAGGAGGAGAGCCACGGCCGCGGCTGGCTCGACGTGGTGCATCCGGAAGACCGTTCACGAACCCTCGAGGCATGGGCCGCAGCAATCGGCACAGGCGAAGTCGATGTCGAGTTCCGTCTACGCCGTGCCGCGGATGGCAGCTGGGTTTGGCACCACACTACCTCGTTGCCATTGCGTGACGAAAACGGGCGCATTATCGAGTGGCTGGGCTCGACGACCGACATCCAGCCCTACAAGGACCTACAACGGCGTCAGGCCGAGCTGCTGGAAAAGTCCGAGCGCCACGCGCAAGAGTTGGAGGCGGAAGTCAGGCGGCGCGAGCAGGCCGAGGCGCGGCTGCAGCACGCGGCTTACCACGACAACCTGACAGGGCTGCGCAACCGCGCCTGGTTTATGGACAGGTTCAGGCAGGCGCTGAGGACGAACGGAGCGTCGCCCAGTTGCTCGCTGCTGTTCCTCGACCTGGACCGCTTCAAGCTGATCAACGACAGCTTCGGCCACCCGGCGGGCGACGCCTTGCTGGCAGAGGTCGGGCAAAGGCTGCAAGCGTGCCTGGGCGGGGAGGACACGCTGGCGCGGCTTGGAGGCGACGAGTTTGCCGCTCTGGTCGAGGGCGCAGACAGCATGCACGCAGCTTTGCGCCTGGCAGAACGGATCAACGAAGCGATGCGGCGCCCGTTCGTGGTCGGCGCGCGCGAGGTGACGGCCACCTGCAGCATCGGCGTGGCGCACGCGGCCGCGGGACACTCCAGGTTCGAAGAGTTGATCCGCGACGCCGGCGTTGCGATGTACGAGGCCAAGGCGAACGGCGCCGGTGGATGCGCGGTGTTTACCGCGGCGATGCGTGACAAGGCCGCCGACGCGCTCGTGCTGGAAAGCGATCTGCGCCGCGCGCTTGCCCGCGGCGAGTTCGCGCTGCGTTACCAGCCGATCTGCGATGCGGACACGTCCGGCATCGTCGGCGTGGAGGCGTTGATCCGCTGGCGCCACGCGGAGCGCGGGGACGTGCCGCCGTCCCAGCTGATACCGGCGGCTGAGAAGGCGGGCCTGATCCGCAACCTCGGACAATGGGTGTTCCGCAAGGCCTGCGCGCAGATGCTCATCTGGCACGAGCGTTACCCGTCGCTCGGTTTGTATCTGAGCGTCAACGCGTCCGGCGACGAGTTGCGCGACGGCCAATACCTCGCAGACGTGCAGGACATCCTGTCGACGACACGCCTTGACCCTCGACGCCTGCAGGTGGAGGTGACGGAAGGCGTGTTCCTGCGACAGCCGGAAACCACCGGCGAAATACTGGAGGGTTTGCGCGCGTTGGGCGTCCGTGTCGCGCTGGACGATTTCGGAACGGGGTACTCGTCGCTGGCCTACCTCAGCCGCTATCCTGTGGACACGCTGAAGATCGACCGCACGTTCGTCTCGGAGATGCTCAGCCAACGCCGCACCCGGGAGGTGGTCGAAGCGGTGATACGGCTGGGCCACGCGATGGAGCTGTCGGTGGTGGCCGAAGGCGTTGAAGACGACGCCCAACTGCAAGCATTGCGGGCGTCCGGCTGCGACCTGGTTCAGGGCTTTCTGCTCGGCCGGCCGCTGAGCGCTGACGACCTCGAGGCGGCGCTGGCCCGGCAGGAGCAGGCTGTCTGACAGTGCGGCATCGCTTGCGGTCCTTCGGGAAAGTAAGCAAGGCCTTCTTTTTTGAAAAACAGAAGCAAAAGACTTTTGGTCCTTGTGCTGTTTCAGGTGCATCGACTGTCTTGAAGTGCTTGGTGGTTGCAGCAGGTCATTTCTGCAGCCTAGATTTTGATCACCGGACGCGGAGAAGAAACACGGCCTGCTCTTTTGAAAAGCAGCAAAAACTTTTGTCTCTGCTGTCGTAAGAGGTTGCAACGCGCGACCTACACACATGCCCTATCGTCGCGTGTTTGCTGGGCGGCCGTAAACTGACCGCCTCGGCGCGTAACGCCGACCGCATGGTCCCTGTCAACGCGCGACGCTATCGTGCTACCTGACCGACATGGACACGAGAAAGCCGATCCCCCTCGCAGTGCTTGTGGGCATCCAGACGCCGGACATGGATGACGCGGCCCACCGTGCAAGCCTTGAGGAGCTGGCGCGTCTGGTGAGCACGCTCGGCTACGACGTCGCCGGAACCGTGTCGCAAAAGCGCGAGGGCACCGGTAGCGGCCTGCTGCTGGGCAGCGGCAAACTGGCGGAACTCGCGGCGTTGACCGGTGGTACCGGCGTGGTCGGGTCGATGGCGCCGCCACCGAAGTCGAAAGCCCGGCAGCGTTTTGCCGGCACGGCCGAACCCGGCGACCAGTCCGAACCCGAGCCGGACATTGTACGCAGGCCAGGATGCGTCATCGTCGACCACGAGCTCTCCCCAAGCCAGATACGTAACCTTGAGCGCGCCACCGGCGCCGAAGTGCTGGACCGCACCGGCGTCATCGTCGAGATATTCCACCGCCACGCCAACACCCGCGAAGCCAAGCTGCAGGTGGAGATGGCGCGCCTGAAATACGTGGCACCCCGCCTGCGTGAGTCGGCAGGCGGTGGCGCGGGACGGCAGCAGGGGCCCGGTGCCGGCGAGAGCAGCCTGGCGCTGGACCGCCGCAAGATACGCGATCGCCTGGCGGAACTGCGCGACCAGCTCGAAGCCGTGCAGCGCGACGGCGACCAGCGCCGCTCCGCCCGCCGGGACCAGCTGCGCGTGGCGCTGGTCGGCTACACCAACGCCGGCAAGTCCTCGCTGATGCGGGCGCTGACCGGCAGCCAGGTGCTGGTGGAAGACAAGCTGTTTGCCACCCTTGACACCACCGTCCGCACCCTGCAGCCGGAGACCAGGCCGCGTGTGCTCGTCTCCGACACGGTAGGCTTCATCAAGCAACTTCCGCACGACCTGGTCGCGTCGTTCCGCTCGACGCTCGCCGAAGCGCTGGAGGCGTCGTTGCTGCTGTTCGTGGTCGACGCGTCGGACCCGACCTACGAGGCGCAACTGGAGGTCAGCCGCAGCGTGCTGCGCGAGATCGGCGCCGACGTGGTCCCGTCCCGCCTGATACTGAACAAGGCGGACCGCGTGGACGCCGCCGGACGCGCCGCGCTCCTGGAGAAACATCCCGACGCGATATTGCTCTCTGCCCACACGCCGGAGGACGTCAGCGCTTTGCGCGACACCATCATCGCGTTCTTCGAAGCCGCCATGGTCGACGACGTGCTGGTGCTGCCCTACGCGAAGCAGGCGCTGATCGGCGACGTATACGAAACCACGCGCGTGCTTTCGGAAGACTACGCGGAAACCGGCCGCGTGCTGAAGATACGCGGCCTGCCAGGCGCGATCGCCCGGCTGCATCGAAACATTGTCGGTTAAAGAAGATTCAGAACATCGCGACAGAACGGGCATGCTCACCAACTATTGGTGCGTTCGGCTTTATACCGAAATCTGTGTGTACAACTGCGTCTTGCTTCGTTGAGCGGAAGCAAGAATCTTCTTTTTCGAGAAAAAGAAGCAAAAAGCTTTTGTCAGCGCTGTCGCGGACCGCTGAACCATGAGCACTTAGTAACACCAGCCGCCTTGAGGCTGACATTCGCGAGGCAAGAAAGACCTGCTTTTTTTGAAAAAAGCAGCAAGAAACTTTGGTCCGGCTGTCGCGGAGTTTACCTCAGCGAGACCCCAGAAAGTAAAAGTTTTTTGATTCTTTTTTTCAAAAAAGAACCGCTTGCTTTCTTATCTGTCGGACGCCCCCGGCCGCTGGCATGAACAACACACCGCTGCGATGCACATGACGAGAAACAAACTCTTTGTTGCCTCTAAAAAGCAGGCCTGCCTTCCTACCGCAGCAGTCTCACTGCACCCTGGTCACCGCAAACCCCTGGTTCTTCAGCAGCGCCGGCACTCCGGTTGAGCCGCACATATGCGCGGCCCCAACCGCCACGAACGCCGTGCCGCTTCCCTGCAGCCGGTCAGCGATCTTCTGCGCGAAGCCTTCGTTGCGGCGCAGGATCAGCTCCGTCCACGACGCCTCCTGATGCTTGCGCATGTCCTGGTTGGTCAGCCGGTCCAACGTGTCCACGTCGCCGGATTGCCACGCCGCGAGCAGCTTGGCGAACTGCGGACCGGCGCCGTCGAAGTCGTCGATCTCCTGTTCCAGCGCGGTGAGTTGCGCGGCCTCCGGCATGTCGGCCAGCATGGCAAACTGCTGGTCCAGAGTCTCGAAAGTTGGCGTGGCCATGTGGTGGTCGTGTGCGTAGGCCAGCAGCGTGGACTCCGCACCCATCACCACGGGACCTGCGCGCTGCAACGACGCGGCGTCCAGCAGGATCTCGGCCAGCCAGGGGCGCGCGTGCGCAAACATCAACATTGGCATGCCGGAGAGCGCCACGTCGCGGCGGAAGCGCTCGCGGTACTCGGGCGGCAGCAGGTAGTCCACGCTTTGCGCGGCACCCAGGCCGTAGTGGCGCAGGGCGGCCACGTTGCCGGCCAGGTTGCCGATGTCGGCTTCGGTCCACAACTCGCGGGATTGGTTGAGTGCTGCACCAATGCCCTTGTCCATCCAGTGCGTCTGCGCGGGCAGGATGTGGATTGTACCGAACAGGTAGACCGTGGCGGCGTTTTTGTGCACCACCCACAAAGCGGGGTCGGCACGGGCGGGCAGGTTGGCCAGCAGGATCAGCGATGCGGCGACGCACAGGCGGCGAATGGTCATACCGACGAGACTACGCCTCACGCACGTTCTTGCAAAGGCGGAACAAGCTTGACTGCGCCGAGGTACTACGCCGCGTCGATGGGCGCTTGGAAGAAAGTAAGTAAGGCCTTCTTTTTCGAGAAAGAGAAGCAAAAAGCTTTGCGCGCGCTGTCGCGGACGGCTGAAACGACGCGTCTCAACTTGGTACACCCGACGGAGATGAAAGTTTTTTGGTTCTTTTTTTCAAAAAAGAACTGCTTGCCTTGCCTTCTGCCACGAAGCTGCAAGGCTAACCGCCGCACCTAGGGACCACCGCATGATCCGAAC
>CAXUIR010000150.1:0-6400 GCA_964251005.1 uncultured Acetobacteraceae bacterium
GTCGGTTTCCTCTCCGCAGAGTGGCTGGCCGCCTCCAGGCAGGTGAACGTGGCGGCCGGCCGCACCCTGGGCATCGCACTTCGCCTGCAGCGAAAGTGGCGCCGGCCCGCCTTGCCTGAGCGGCCCGCCTTGCCCGAGCGGCCCGCCTTGCCCGAGCGGTCTGCCCGGCCGTCGGCGCGGCTGGGCGCCGGGCCGGCGCCGCCAGCGGGGGTAACGGCCTACGACTGGACGGCCATCGGCGACGCGGTCAGCACGTCGAAACTGTGCGGCGTGGAGACGAGCATAAACGGCGGCCGGCTGCTGCTCTACGGCGGCAGCGAAAAACCGATGACGCTGCGCCTGCTGCTGCACAAGGACTCGTGGCACATCCCCGACTTGAGCGTGCCCGTGGTGATCGCCTTTGCCGGCGGCCAGACGTTCAGCCTGTCCGCGCTGGGCAACGGGTCCGACATCGCGGCGGACGTGCCCTGGGCCGACGTGCGGGATTTCGTCCACCACTTCACCGCCGACCGGGAAGCGCGGCTGACGCTGCCGAACGGCCGCGAGCTGCCCTGGACGCTGGACCTCCGCGGCACCTCGCCGACGATCGAGGCGATGGCGAAGTGCTTGGAGACGGCTGGGCTTTACCTGCCGTTGCCGTTTACGCAGCGGGGCGGGAAGTGAGACAGCAAGCGGTTCTTTTTTGAAAAAAAGAACCAAAAAACTTTTGATTCCTTGGTTGCGCGCTGCAGAAAATTCGCGATAGCGGGGTAGAAGTTTTTGCCGCGTTTTCGAAAAGCAGGCTGCTTTCTTGCTGAAGGTCAGAAGTCATCCTGACCATCGCTACATAGATCGTTGTTGCTTCGATTGGCGGAGAAGGTGTCCGTCCGATCTGTCCTTGTAGTGCTCGTTGCGTGTCGCGTTTCAGGACAAGGAGTGGGTGAACCCGGGGAGCAGGATGAAAGGGGAGAAGAGCAGAGCCGACTGCGGGAGGTAACGCCGTGCTCACGTATCGACCGTCTTCACCAACGACTTGCTCTATAACGCGCCCCGACGCCGCATCCTGCGGGTCGTCGTCACCTGCATCCGCTAGGGCTGCACCATCCACGACGCCGCTTCCGGGAGGCACCACAGCCCATCATGCTGCAAACTCAGTGAGGATAGTTCACCTTGCCGGGACGGGCCTCGCCTGGCTCACGGACCGCTATCGGCTGCTCGCAAGCACGCGTGGCGAAGCCCCGTGGCGGTGACCTGGACGAAGGTGGCAAGTTGGTTGCGCAAATCCTGCACCGGGATAGGACTGAGCTTCTGGTCTACGCCGAGGGAGACGATGCCGTGCACGGCCGAAAACAAGGTGCGCGCGGCCAGCGCGCGTTCGGCGACACCTAGGCTGGGGCACAAGGCGGCCAAAGGTGCCTCCACGTACGAAAAGAGATGCGCCTGGTGGGCGCGATACTCGTCCGGCACGCTCTGACCCTGCGGCAGGGTGTGAGTGAACAAGGCGGCCCACAGCCGTGGATGCGCCAGCGCGTAGTCCAGGTAGGCACAGGACAGCAGGACCAGTTGCCGCCCGGGATCGTCACCGGAGGGAGCGGCGGCCTCGCAATGGAGGCTGGCGCAGATGGCAGCGTCGATTGCGGCCAGCGTTCTGTCGTTCACCGCCAGGATCAGCGCGTCGAGATCCGGGAAGACCAGGTAGATCGCGCCCAACGCACAACCGGCCGCACGGGCGACGTCGCGCGCTTTCAGGCCCGCCAAACCGTGCGCGGCCAAGGTGCCCTGTGCAATGGCAACCAAGCTTTCCCGCAACGCGAGATGACGTTCGGCCTTCGACATCCAATCTCCTGAACGTTGTTCAAATGAAGTCTTGAACGGTGTTCACGCAGCTGCTAAATGTGAACGGTGTTCATATGGGGAGTAGGCCAGAATGGAAAGTCAGAGAGCCGCCACGACGTTGATGGGGCGACGCACGCTGCTCGCCCGCGCCGCTGCTTGCGCCGCCACGCCAGCGTTGCTGACGGGCTGCGGCAAGCCGTCGCCGGAGGTCGCGCAGGCAGCGCCTGCCCTGGTCATTGATGATGCGAGCCGGATGAACGCGACGCGTGTGGCCCGTCACGTCGTTCTCCGCGACGGCGGCGAGGCGGCGCTGCTGGCAGTACTGCGTGCCGAACTGCGCGATGCGAAATCCGCGGGCCGGCCGGTCGCACTCGGCGTCGCGCGCCATTCGATGGGGGCGCAGAGTCTGGCACGCGCGGGCACCGCACTCAGCTTCGCGGCGCCAAGCTGCACGGTCGACAGGCGCGCAGGCATCTGTCGGGCCGGCGCGGGCACGCGCTGGCGCGACGTGATCGCCGCTCTCGACCCGGCCGGACTCTCGCCGCTGGTCATGCAATCCAACAACGATTTCGGCGTCGCCAGCACGTTTTCCGTCAACGCCCATGGCTGGGCGGTGCCGCACGGGCCGTTCGGCACCACCGTGCACCGGATGAGGCTGATGCTGGCCGACGGCACTCTGGTCACCTGCTCGCGGCAGGAGAACGCCGACTTGTTCGGTCTGGCGATGGGCGGCTACGGCCTGGCGGGGATCATCGTCGATGTCGACACTGCGGTTACCGCGAACCGGCTGCTGGTCCCGGATTACACCGTGATGCAAGCAGGGGATTTCGCGACGAGGTTTGCCGCGTCGTGCACGGATCCCGGCGTTTGCATGGCCTACGGACGGCTGGACGTCTCCAGGCACGATTTCTTCAGGCAGGCGCTGATGGTGGCTTACCGCGCGGCACCCATGCAGCCCGACACGCTGCCGGCAGCCGGCACGGGCGGCGGCGCCATGGGGGCGCTGTTCCGCGGCATCTACCGGGCGCAAGCCGGGTGGGACTGGGGCAAACGGGCGCGCTGGTTCATGGAAAGCGAGATCGCCCCGGGTCGGCTGGAACACGCGGCCACGCGCAACGCCTTGCTGAACGAGCCCGTCGCCAACCTGGCGGGTGGCGACCGCCGGCGGACGGACATCCTGCACGAGTATTTCGTGCCGCCGAACCGGTTCACCGGCTTCCTGGAAGCCTGCCGCGCGGTGATCCCGCGCTACCGGCAGGACCTGCTGAACGTGACGCTGCGGTTCGTCGAACCCGACGATGCGAGCCTGCTGGCCTACGCGCCGGCAAGGCGGATTGCCGCGGTGATGTCCTTCACGCAGGCGATGGACGCGGCGGCGGAGGCGGACATGCGCGCCATGACGCGCGACCTGGTCGAGCGCGTGACCGACCTTGGCGGCAGCTTCTACCTGCCCTACCGCCTGCATGCGTCGACGGCACAGATGCACCGTGCCTACCCGCGTGCCGCCGAGTTTGCGGCGCTGAAACGCCGCTACGACCCCGGGCTGCTGTTCCGCAACGCGCTGTGGGACACTTGGCTGTCACCTGCTGCCGGCGGGAGGGCAGCATGATGCGGCGCCTCGCCTGGGCCTACGCGGCCGCGCTGACCGGCGTGACCGTGCTCGGCTGGCTGCCCTGGTTGGCAGACCCGAGCGGACGCTTGTTCGGCGTGTTCCGGCTGACCTGGTACAACGATGCGCTGCATCTTGCCTCGGCCGCCTGGGCGGCCGGCGCCGCCCTGTCAGGCGTGCGATCCTCTCGCCTGTTCCTGCGGGTTTTCGGCGGCCTGTACCTGCTCGACGGGGTGATGGGGCTGGCAATCGGCTCCGGCTACCTCGACCTCGGCGTGCTGATCAACGGGGTGCAGCACCTCGCCTGGCGTTTCAAGCTGGAAGCTAACGCGCCGCATCTGATCCTGGGCACCGTGGCGCTGGCGGCAGGGCTCGCCTGGCGCCCGCGGCGGCGCCACGCCGTGGCGGCGGCTCTGCTGATGCTGACCGTGTATCCGTGCGCCGTGCAGGCCGCGCCCGCCCAGGGCGCACCGGACCCGCAATACCGCAGGCCGGAAAGCAACACCTATCTCTCCTATCCCGAGTGGTCGATCGTCTATGCCTACGAGGACTTTGCGGCTGTTTCCGCCGCGCGCGGGGCGAGTCGGTTCGACTACCTGGGCAGCATCGACGCGTTCTGGAGCAGCTTGCACCGCGTGTCCCTGGTTGCGGCCGCGCATGGGGCGGCACCGCTGGACGAGCGGGCGATGCTCGCCATCATCGGCGTGAGCTTCACCGGCGAGATGCTGGTCAAGGGCGCCTACGAGACGACGCTCGGGCGTCTCGCCGAGAGCCTGTGCGGCCCGGTGCCCACCGCCGAGGACGTCTACGCACAGCACATGGCGAGCGACTACGCGCGGTTCCTGCACCAGGTGCCCTGGTACCGCTACCCGTTCCTCTCCAGGGTGCGCGGGCTGTGGCAGGTGCCGTTCACGGCGGACAAACCCGTTCGTGCCGTAGAGCGGCGTCTGGCGCTGACGCTGGAGTGGACGTTCAAGTCGGTCTACGCTCAGGCGATGCAGGCGGCGGCTGGGCTGACCCCGGAGGACTTGCGCATCCGGACGATCGTGCGCGGGCCGGGCGCGCAGGACCTGGCGCCGGACGCCGATGTCCACGTTGTACGTGCGCTTGGCGGCGGCGCGTCTCTGGTGGAGACGCCGCGTTACGAAGCCTACACCGCCATCGTGGCGAGACTGTCGGCGCAGGGCTGCGACTTCGTCGAGATCGCCGGCAACAAATCCGTGCTGGTGACGGTGCTCGCGCCGCGCGCAGTGCCGGACATGCCCGGCGTGCGCACGATTTTCTCGACAGGTGTGCAAACCCGGCCAGGTTGGCGGCGCGTCGGGCTGGACGTGGCGGTGCCGCACTTGGCCGCCCTGGTGCGGGGCCTGCCGTCCGGCTTCGTGTTCGAACATGTCTACGACTACTGAGCGGTGCGGCGGTCACGTGGCGACCGCAGTCGTTGCCCTCGCGCTATGGCTTGGCACGCTCACGTTGTGGACGGCAGCGGCGGACCCCGGGCGTGTGCTGGTGCTCGCCCCCCGGCGCGTGGCACTCGCGGCAGCACTTCCCGCCGACGCGAAGTTGCTGTCTGTCCACGGCGCCGCTTCGATTGTTTCGGCAAAGGCGGATGGTGGAAAGAGGCGCGGTTTCGTCGGCGACCTCTATGCAGGGGGCGCCTGGCTTGTGCTGCCCGGGGTAGCCGGAGGTTGCGTGACGGCCGGAGAGGAGCAGTAAAAGGCTCGTTTTATATCGAGGGAAGAGAGCTTGCACGATCAAACCCGCCGGTTGCCAAATCGGGGGTCCGGTCGCAACGGAACCGAACGTTAGATTGGACGCCGGTCGGGCTCGATGAGTGCGGAGGGCTGTCTTAAGGATCAATCGTTGCTTTCGGGCGTGTTGTGGGCGCAAGCGGATGCTCACGCTTTGAATTTGAGTTTTGCGATCCGACTTTGAAGTCGAATTAGTGGCCAGACGAGTAGCCGGTTCCTAGAAGAGACTCTTTCTGTGGATTATGAAATCGGCCATCGCGTTTCTGTATCCATCCATCCGGATCTGGTTGCCCGAGCGGTGTAACCTTGTGGTTCATGCCGAGCGCCCAACGGTGCAGCCAGGACATCCATAAGGGCCGACGTAACCATCCGGCGACGCACAGGCTGCATCAGCCAGAGCTGCCTCGATCGAAACGAAACGGGATCCACGCTGCTGCAGGTGGTTCAGCATCTGGTCAAGCGTGTCGGTTCCGGGCGCGTAGGCGTGAAGCCATCCTCTCGCCTGCGCTGCAGCTCTTGATCTCTCAATGGGAACGCGTGCTGTCCGCTGCGCGCGCGTTGCAGACGACTCCGCGACAGCCGAAATGAAAGTCTTTTGCTTCTTTTCTTCAGAAAAGAAGGCCTTGCTTTCTTCTCTGAGTTCCTCGAGTTGCGCCGCCGGTCTCAGCCGTCCTGGTCGGCGCCGGTAAGCCTCAGGCGGTTGATGGCGATCGCCAGCAGCGCTGCCACCGCCAGGACCTTCACCCCGGTCAGAGTCGGCACCGGCGCCATGAGCATCGACGACATGCTGTCCTGCAGCGATGCCGCCTCACCCATGTCCATGCCCCACGCCAGCCCGGACGAGGCCAAGCTCATGACGCCGGTCCAAACGCCCACACGAATGAATGCCATGCGCAATCCGCCCTGCCACTGATATCACAATTTCGTGATAACAGGTTTCATAGCGGAAACGCAATGGGCTTGCCGCACTGCACGTGTCGTTCACGCCCAGCCTTGCAGTGGCCGCGCGTCGTTGCCTAGCTTGCCCACGAGAACAGGAGCCGCCAATGCCGAAGACCGCCCGATATGTATCCTTGCTGGCGCTGCTGGCAGGCCCGGCGCTTGCCCAGGAGCCGATGCCGACACCGTTGCCCCACCACCATCATCACCACCACAATCGTCACCATCACTACGCGGCGCCGACGGGCGAGCGTCCCGTCGACCTCGGCCCAAACACCCCGGAAGC
>CAXUIR010000151.1:0-6385 GCA_964251005.1 uncultured Acetobacteraceae bacterium
TCAAGGGAGCAAAAGTTTTTTGGTTCTTTTTTTCAAAAAAGAACCGCTTGCTTGCCTCTCATCGGTCAAGATCTGAGACGGTTGACACCAGACGGGCGCAGCTGACTCTCGAGTGTTATCGCGCTCATGGTTGCGTTCGCTCATCGAAAGTCGCAACGAAGGCAGTATGCACAGGTAAGATGACGCGGATCTCCGCAGGGTTCCCATCTAGAACGCACTCAACTTTCTCACGTCCTTTTCTCTCGATCTTACAGCAACCGTCGTAGATCGTAATCGGTGACACGCAAGCAAGCGATACTTTTCATAAAAAAGAACGAGAACTCCTGTTCCCTTGAGTTCGCGCTGCAGAAACCTCCGCGACAGCAGGGATAAAAGTCTTTTGCTTCGTTTCTTCAGAAAAGAAGGCCTTGCCTTCCTTGCCGGACGTCAAGGCGTGAGCGTCCAGGGCCGCTGATAACGACTCCGTCTCTGACGCAACCGCAAATCAGCGTCAAGCAACGAGGCGGCTGCCCACGAGCAGCAGAACACTGGCCAGGACGGGGCGCAGGGCAAGCTCGGGCAGGCGGGGCGCAAGGCTACTGCCGATCAGAATTCCAGGAATTGATCCTACCAGAAGTGATCCGCACAGGTGCCAATCGACGTCGCCCATCGCCCAGTGGCCAAGGCCGGCCAGCAAGGTGAGTGGTACCGCGTGTGCGATATCGGAACCGATGATCCGAACCAGAGGGACAGTCGGATACAGAACGATCAGCGCCGTCACCCCGATGGCACCGGCGCCTACTGATGAGATGGACACGAGTATGCCCAGGATCAGGCCGCTCGCGACCGTCAGCCGGGCCGCTCGCTGATCGGAAACCTCGCCGAGCCAAGCATTCAGCCGGCGCACCGTCCACTTGCGGAAGAACGTTGCCAAAGCTGTGGCCATCAATGCGACGCCCAGCACGACGGTGATCACGTGCGAGACATGTGCGGATTGCGCCCCGATCTGGTGCAGGACAACCAGCGTCATCGCAGCACCAGGCACCGATCCGCACGCCAGGCGGCGGACGATCCGCCAATCCACCGAACGTGTATGATTGTGCGCCAGCGTGCCGAAGGCCTTGGTGGTGGCGGCGTAAAGCAGGTCGGTTCCCACCGCGGTGGAAGGATGGATGCCGAAGATCAGCACCAATATGGGTGACATCAGCGACCCGCCGCCGACCCCCGTTAATCCGACGAGGAAGCCGACGAACAGGCCCGAGACGGGATACATTAAATTGGTCAAATCGCACCCGCATGGTTGCGGCAGGGGTGCCGCGTGCATCATCGTCCGGCCGAGCGCCCAGAGCGTAGGGGTGGGGAGGAACGCTGACCACTCGGCCGGTGAACCCTTATGACTCAAAAAAACGTCTGCTAAAAGTGTTTTCAGAAATCTACCGCAGAATTCTGTGATATTTTTTTGTGAACGATGGCTTGCCCGACAGCTCTCTCCCTGCGGCAAACAGTCGGCACGGCGCGGCCGCCGTCTTCGCCGCTCGAGCAGCCAGCTATCTCCGGTCCGTCGTTGCCGTCCGGCTTGGCGAGCGAGCGTGCTGCCCATAAGTCAGGCGAGGTTGTCCTTGCAGAGTGCTCGGGGCAAACGCCCCGGCCCGTTCGGTGTCGGTGCCGCGAGACCACCGAGGCGCGTCTTTATAGAGCACCGCGGTCCGGCTTGGTGGGCCTGCCGCGCGGCTCAGGCGTGCTGGTCGCTCAGACAACCGTGCGTGCGACTGGGCCGGTGTTTTCAGGCATCGGCAAAGCCTCGAGGCGGACATCGACGTTTTCGTAGCCGCGCAGGACGTCTCGTTTGATATCGAGGCGCGCTCCTTCGTCGCCATCGGCCGGCAGGGCTCCTATGCTATGCTTATGTCTGGGCGCCGATCCGCATACGGCTCTCTTGATGACGCGCTTTCATCGATACGACTTCGCATACATCTTCAGCACGGCCAGTTATATCGGCACGCCGTGAGGCTGACACACAGAAAGCAAGCAGTTCTTTTTTGAAAAAAAGAACCAAAAAACTTTTGCTCCCACGCCTGCATCAACGAGAGAGATACTTAAGCAAGCACACCTGCTGGCAGAACCAGGCTTCGTCGTGGTGCAGGCGTAGGAGCAAAAGTTTTTTGTTTCTTTTTTTTAAAAAGAAAGCTTCCTTGCCTTGCAAATGTCAGCCTCACGCGCGCTGATATAAAGAAGGTGGCCACCGCCAGTGTGCACACTGCCCCAAGGCCACGCGCGCGGCGAAAATAGCGGGTCCGTGCGCAGCGGCGTGCATGCAGGATGAACGCCCGTTTGAAGCCTACTCCACCGTCACCGACTTCGCCAAGTTGCGAGGCTGATCCACGTCCGTTCCCCGCAGCACCGCCACGTGGTAAGCCAGCAGCTGCACCGGGATGCTGTACAGGATCGGCGCCGCGAACGAATGCACGTCCGGCAAGGTCAGCGTGTCCACCGCGATGTGGCGCAGCTTGGCGACACCCGCCGCGTCGCTCAGCAGGATGATCTGCCCGCCGCGCGCGTGCGCTTCCTGCAGGTTGCTCGCGGTCTTCTCGAACAGCGGGCCGCTGGGCGCTATGCCGATGATCGGCACGCTGCGGTCGATCAGCGCGATCGGGCCGTGCTTCATCTCGCCGGCGGCGTAGCCTTCGGCGTGGATGTAGCTGATCTCCTTCAGCTTCAGCGCGCCTTCCATCGCCACCGGGTAGCAGCCGCCGCGGCCGAGATACAGCACGTCGCGCGCCTCTGCCACGATCGCCGCGATGCGCTGCACGGCCGCGTCGCCCTCCGCCAGTATCTCCGCGGCATGGCCCGGCACGCGCAGCAGCGCGTCGGTCAGCGCCGCCTCCTGCGCCGCATCGATCGTGCCGCGCGCGCGCGCCAGCGCGATCGACAGGCAGGCCAGCACCGCCAGTTGCGCGGTGAACGCCTTGGTGCTGGCAACACCGATCTCCGGGCCCGCCACGGTGTCCAGCACCGCGTCGCTCTCGCGCGCCATCGTGCTTTCCGGCACGTTCAGCACGGACAATATCGTCTGCCCGCCGGCGCGCATGGTGCGCAGCGCCGCCAGCGTGTCGGCCGTCTCGCCGGACTGGCTGATCAGCAGGCCGGCGCCGCCTGGCGTCATCGGTGGCTCGCGGTAGCGAAATTCGCTTGCTACGTCTGCATCAACCGGAATGCGCGCCAGCGACTCGATCCAGTTGCGCCCCACCAGGCCGGCGTAGTACGCCGAGCCGCACGCCGTCATCGTCAGCCGCGGCACGCGGGCCAGGTCGAAGCCGAGGTCGGGCAGCACCACCGCGCGCGTGCCCGGGTCCACCATGCGGTGCAGGCTGTCGCCGATCACCGCCGGGTGCTCGTGCAGTTCCTTTTCCATGAAGTGGCGGAACGCGCCCTTGCCGATGGAGGCACCCGACAGCGCGGTCCGCTTGACCTCGCGCGCAACCTCGCGCCCTGCGGTGTCGTAGAACGCGGCACCCTCGCGCGTGACAACGGTCCAGTCGCCATCACGCAAATACGCAATCTGGCTGGTCATCGGCGCCAGCGCCAGCGCGTCCGACCCCACGTACATCTCGCCCTCGCCGTAGCCTACCGCCAGCGGCGCCCCGTGCTGTGCCGCGATGATCAGCTCCGGATGCCCGGCGAACAGCAACGCCAGCGCGTAGGCGCCCTCCAACCGCGCAAACGCCGCCTGCGCCGCGTCGGCCGGCTCCAGCCCGCGCGCCAGCAGGAAGTCCACCAGTTGCGCCACCGTTTCGGTGTCGGTCTCGGTGCTGAACGCCTGGCCACTGCGCTCAAGTTCCGAGCGCAACTCTGCATGGTTCTCGATAATGCCGTTATGCACCACGGACACGCGCGCGGTGCCGTGCGGATGCGCGTTGCTCTCCGTCGGCGCCCCGTGAGTCGCCCAGCGCGTGTGGCCGATGCCGGTGGTGCCCGGCAACGGGTCGCCCTCGAGCACGTGCGCCAAATTCACCAGCTTGCCCTGCGCGCGGCGGCGCTCGATGTGGCCGTCGGTGAGGGTCGCGATGCCGGCGCTGTCGTAGCCGCGGTATTCTAGGCGGCGCAGGCCCTCCAGAAGGAGCGGTGCTGCCTGCGCCCGGCCGATTACGCCGACTATGCCGCACATGGAAGGTCACTCCCGAAGGCAAGCAAGGCCTTCTTTTCTGAAGAAAAGAAGCAAAAGACTTTTATCACGGCTGTCGCGGACTCTCCCACACGGCACAACCCAGGGAACAAAAGTTTTTTGGTTCTTTTTTTCAAAAAAGAACTGCTTGCTTTGCTTTTCACGATGAAACCCAGTCAGGACCTACAACCATGCGCGAAGCCGTCATCGTATCGGTCGCCCGCACCCCGATCGGGCGTGCCTACAAGGGCGCGTTCAACAACACCAACGGCGCCTCGCTGGCGGCGTATGCGGTGGGCGAGGCGGTGCGTCGCGCCGGTGTCGACCCGGCCGAGATCGAGGACGTGGTGCTGGGCTGCGGCATGCCGGAGGGCTCGACCGGCGGCAACGTCGCGCGCCAGGCGGCATTGCGCGCCGGGTTGCCGAAAAGTGTTGCGGGGATGACGGTGCAGCGCGCGTGTTCGTCGGGCCTGATGGGTGTTGCCACCGCGGCCAAGCAGATTATCGACGACCAGATGAAGATCGTTGTTGGCGGCGGCGTGGAATCGATCTCGCTGGTGCAGAACGACAAGGCCAACCGTTACCGCGCCGGCGACCCGTGGCTGCGCGAGCACGTGCCGCAGCTCTACATGACGATGCTGGAGACGGCCGAGATCGTGGCCGAGCGCTACAACGTCAGCCGCGAGTACCAGGACGCCTACGCGCTGCAATCGCAGCAGCGCACCGCGCAGGCGCAGTCCGAAGGCCGGTTCGACCGCGAGATCGTGCCCGTTACGGCGACGATGGTGGTGGTGGACAAGGCGAGCGGCGAGACCAGCGAGCGCGAGGTGACGCTGTCGGCCGACGAGGGCAACCGGCCGCAGACGACGCTGGCCGACCTGCAGAAGCTGCAGCCGGTGTTCAAGGACGGCCAGACGGTCAAGCAGGGGAAGTACGTCACCGCCGGCAACGCGTCGCAGTTGTCGGACGGCGCGGCCGCGATGGTGATGATGGAGCGCGGCGAGGCGGAACGGCGCGGGCTACAGCCGTTGGGCGCTTATCGTGGCATGGCGATCGCCGGCTGCGATCCGGACGAGATGGGCATCGGCCCGGTCTTCGCCGTGCCGCGCCTGCTGGAGCGTCATGGGCTGAGCGTGGACGACATCGACATGTGGGAGCTGAACGAGGCGTTCGCCTCGCAGTGCCTGTACTGCCGCGACCGACTCGGCATCGACCCTGACAAATACAACGTCTCCGGCGGATCCATCTCCATCGGCCATCCCTACGGGATGACCGGCGCGCGCTGCATCAGCCACGTGCTGACGGAGGGCAAGCGCCGCGGCGCCAAGCTGGGCGTGGTGACGATGTGCATCGGCGGCGGCATGGGTGCGGCCGGCCTGTTCGAGATCTTCTGATGCGGCTGGACGCGCTGTTCCGCATCGCCGGCAAGACCGCACTGGTCACCGGCGGCTCGCGCGGGCTCGGGCTGTTCGTGGCCGACGGCTTCGTGCGCGCCGGCGTGAAGGTGTACATCTCCTCGCGCAAGGCGGAGGTGTGCGACAAGGTTGCCGCCGAGCTCTCGCAGCATGGCGACTGCATCAGCCTACCCGCCGACCTCTCGCGCCACGACGAGGTGCTGCGCCTGGCCAGCGAGCTGCGCGCGCGGGAAGCAAAGCTGGACATACTGGTCAACAACGCCGGTGCTACCTGGGGCGCGCCGATCGAGGACTTTCCTGAGGTCGGCTGGGACCGGGTGATGGACCTGAACGCGAAGTCCGTCTTCTTCCTCACCCAGCAATTGCTGCCGTTGCTGCGCGCCGCCGGCACTGCGGAGGATCCCGCACGGGTGGTCAACATCGGTTCGGTCGCCGGACTGCACGCCTACGGCAGCGGCACGACGTTTTCCTACAACGCGAGCAAGGCCGCGCTGCATCACCTGACGCGCACGCTCGCCGCCCGGCTTGCGGCTGACCACATCAACGTCAATGCGATCGCGCCTGGCCCGTTCGCGACGAAGATGATGGCCTACGCGCTGGACGACGCCGAGCACCGCGCGGAGATCGAGCGTTCCATTCCACAGGGGCGCATCGGGCAGCCTGCGGACATGCTCGGGTTGGCGGGGTTTCTGTGCTCGCCGGCGTCTGCGTACATCACCGGGGTGATCGTTCCGCTGGATGGGGGGGCTACGGGCTGCCAGTAGGAAAGCAAGCGGTTCTTTTTTTCAAAAAAGAACCGCTTGCTTTGCTACTTCCGCCGAGACGGCAC
>CAXUIR010000152.1:0-6363 GCA_964251005.1 uncultured Acetobacteraceae bacterium
CGGCAGGGGCGGGTCGTGTTGGGGCAGGAGGCGGAGTGGGAGGAGATCTCTGTCAGGGCAAGCGCGGCCCATTGATAGTGGCCATGAACTTCGGCGGGCATTCTCTAGAATGGAATCAACCCCGCCCCTGTCACCCGGTCTGCAAACCAGGCCAGCGCCACTGCCGCCACCGCTGCGGACACGCCGGGCAGGATGCGCCGCGGATAGATCACCGTGTTGCGCAGCAGGAAACCGATCGGCAGCACCACTGCTGCGATGCTCACCTGTGCTGCCTCAAGCCCCAGGTTAAACGAGATTAGCGCCACGCCCAGCGACACCGGTGGCAGCGACATCGGGCCCAGCGCCGTCGCAAACCCCAGCCCGTGCACCAGGCCGAACACGAACGCTAACGGCCAGCGTCGACCCGGGATAAAGTGGAAGATGTTGTCCATCGCGGTGGCAAAGATGGTCAGCGCGATGCCAGCCTCGCTCAGCCACTCCGGCACGTAGACGATGCGCAGCACGGAGAGGGTAAGGGTCGTGCCGTGCGCCAGGGTGAACGCGCTCAGCACCTTCAGCGACTCGACGAACATGGCGCGGAAATCGGTCACCGGAAACAACGTGGCGCCGGGGCCGAAATCGTGCTCGCGCCTGCGGAACATCGCCGGCACCAGCAGCATCGTCACGAACAGCATGTGGTCTATGCCGGTCAGCAGGTGGTCGACGCCGGTGGCGAAGAAGCTGTGCACCGTCTCGCCGTAACCCGGTGTCACGTCGAACATTGCGTCCGGATGCGCGGGTGACAGCGCGTAGGCGTGCGCCACGCCGCCCACAGTGACCGTCAGCAGACCGCGATGCAGCGGGTCCTGGTCGAACAGCAACGTGTAGTGCACCGACACGCGAGAGGGTGTCGCCCCGCACGCCGCGTGGAAGCGCAGCACGGCGTAGGCACCGTCGCTGAGCTGGTCGGCAAGGTTGGTGACTGTGCCGGGCGGGCACGGCTTGCCGTCGGCCTCCAGGCGAAGACGCGCCAGGGCGTAGGCGTCGACCGCGGCAGCGTGCTGGCGCAGTTCGCCCCAGGTAATGGCACCGTCGCCATCGCTGTCCAGGCCTATGGCGTAGTCGAGGTCGCGCAAAGCGATGGACCATTGCACGTCCAGCGTGCGGCCTTGCACGTCCACGTGCAGGTAGGAGCTGCTGGCGCTGTGGGCGTGGGCTTGGGAGCACAGCAAGACAAGAAGCAAGAACGTTCTTTTTTGCAAAAAAGAACCAGAAAACTTTTGGACCTGAGGTACGCGGTGCGGACGACCCCGCGACAGCAGAGACAAAAGTTTTTTGCTTCTTTTTTTCAAAAAAGAAGGCCTTCCTTGCCTGCTCACTTCACCAACGCCCACAGCCCGACGTCCTGCACGTGGTTCTCGCGCAGCCAAGCCAACGCCGGCGCCGCCATGGCCGTCTGTCCAGACGCCAGCGCCGACTCCAGCAGCACACGTGCGTCCGCCGGCTCCCGCTGCACGTCCCAGTTCGTGCGGGCCAATACCACCGCCGCCGCCGCATCATGCAACAGTTCGAGGTGGAACCTCGCTTCTTCGCGCCGATGCACCGTCTCGCCACGCAACCGGCTCGCCTCGAAGCGCGCCGCCAGGTCGGCCACGTGTCCCGCCGCGGCCGGGTCGCCCAGCGCCTGCTCTGCCAAGGCGAGGCGCAGCAGCAGCGGGTCGATGCGCGTGTAGCGCCCCAGCAGCGCCGTCACCTCACGTGGCCGGCCGTGGTCCAGCAGCCAATCCGACCAGGCAGCCAGCAGGTAGGGGTCGGTCGGGTCCAGTGCCATTGCACGGCCGAACCAGTCCTCCGCGGACGGGTCCGCCAGGCGCTCGGCCGTCTCCGCTGCCAGCGTCAACGCCCACATGGCCACACCTGGCGTGCGCGCCGCCTCGGCCGCATTGACCCGCAGCGACAGGCTGACGGCACGCAGCGCCATCGGCGCGTGACCGGTCAGCGACATGGCAGAGGCGGTGCAGACGTCCGGCGCCAAGCCGATGACCGACGCAGCGAACTGGCCGCAATCGGCCAAAGCTGCCCGGTAGTCCGCCTGCGCCTGGTGAATGGCAGCTTGTGTCAGCCAGGCCTGTGCGTTGCCCGGTTGCCGGCGCAAAACATCGGCGAGGTCGGCGAGAGCGCCGGTAAAATCGTGGTTGCTCTGCTTGATCACCGCGCGCAGCAAGGTCACCGCTGCAGGCGCGGCGTCAGGTGGCCAGGGCGACAACGCAGCTTCTGCACGCCCCAAGTAGCGCGGGTCACCTAGCGCCCGGGCGCGATCCAGGTCGCCACGCGCGACGTCGAGGGCCAGTGTCAAATTGTGCGGGTCTGCGGCCAGCGCGCGGTGCTTGCTGCGCAGGGTGCGAGCGGCGCTGTCGCCGGCGTCGGGCAGGTGTTCCAGCACGACGCTGTCGTTACTTGGGATGTAGGGGGTGGCTTGCGCTGTGCTCGCAAACACAAGAAAGGCAAGGTAAACGGTTCTTTTTTGAAAAAAAGAACCAAAAAACTTTTGTTCCTTTCGGCGCGCCGTGTTGAACGGTTCGCGACAGCCGAAACGAAAGCTTTCTGCTATTTCTCGAAGAAGGCCTTGCCTTGCCTGACGCAGAGCGTGCTCCACGCCAGGCAAGGCGCGACGCACGTTATTGCGGCTCGTGCACCGGTTGCGGCGAGTCAGACAGCGGCGGCATCACGTAGGGAAACGCCTGCAGGTAGTGCGTGTCGTCCGTGTAAGCGCCGTCGGTGAACTCCAGGTTCCCGGACGGTGCGTTGGACGCGCCGCCGAACAAGCCCAGCGCGTAGAGTTTGCCCATCGCCACGCGCAACGTGATGTCCACCACGTCGTCGCCGGGGCGGCGGCCGTTCGGGTAGCCGGCGTTGTCGCCGCCGATCACGCCGAGACGGTTCTGCGACCCGTAAGGCGTGATGGCGATGCTGGTGTTGAGCCGCATCTCCTCGGACGGGGTCTGCAGGTGCGCCGGCGCGTTCAGGCCGGGCACGCCGGTGGCAAACACCGCCACTAGGTCCTGACGCGGAAACTGCGTCGGCGCCGGCGTATTGAACAGCGCCTGGATCAACGCCGGCACCGTCGGGTTGGTGACGTATTTGGTGAACTGTGCGTCGTCGGCCGGCAGCGACGCGTTGAACTTGTCCTTGTCGGGCAAGCCGATAACCAGCTCGTTGACCAACGGGTTGGCAAGGCGGGATACCTGCTTGTAAGTCGTGGTCTTGCCCGTTGTTGTGCCCAGCGAAGACGTGGTCCAGGCGCCGACCACCGGGTCACCGGTGTTGGTGAGGCAAGCGGCAGGCACTTCCCAAACGATCGACGTGACGTTCTTCTGCGCGAGGTCGTCCATCGCCGAGGCGTCGTACTGCTCGCCCACCGGATTGGCGTAGTTCACCAGGTCGAACGTCTCGCCGAGGTTGACGACGAACGGGTCCTTGCGCTGTCCCACGAACAGCCTGCCCTGGCCCCCACAGCCGGGAATGTTCAGCATGTAGGTGAAGCGCGCAGCGTACTCGGCGTAGTTGGGGATCGACTTGTCGCCGATGTTGTCGGAGGGTTTCACAAAGGTGGTCTTGCCGGCGTCGCCGGTCAGCGGGGTCTCCGTCGGCGCGCCGTTCGCAGCGTAGGTGACCAGCGAGACAGTGAAGCGCTGCAGCACGTTCTGCGACGCGTTGTTGCCGGGCGTGATCTGGCCGTCGTTGATCAACGAGATAGCGACAGTCTTGCCGCCGATGTTGAGCGAGAGTCCGCGGTCGATCGTGGTGAAGCGG
The DNA here is from genome assembly GCA_964251005.1 of uncultured Acetobacteraceae bacterium. GTDB lineage: Bacteria > Pseudomonadota > Alphaproteobacteria > Acetobacterales > Acetobacteraceae > BOG-908. Next base: position 3,793 of record CAXUIR010000152.1, read on the forward strand.
AAGCGGAAGGAAAAAGCAGGCTTGCCGGTGCCGTTATTGTCCACGTTGATGTCGTAGTAGCCGTTGGTCTCCAGGTTGAAGAAGTTTGGGCCACCGCCGGGATCCTGCAGCGGAACGTAGTCGGCGATCATCGTCACGTAGTTCTGGCGGCCGGGCTCGTAACTGCGGAACAGGTAGAAATCCGACGCGTCCAGGCGCGGCATGCCGGCGATCATCGGCGCCTCGCGGTGGCTGGACGCTAGCGCAGGCGTAGCCGTGGCGGCGGCCGCAAGCGCGGACGCTGCAAGCAGTGTGCGTTTCATGGTTTTCTCCCGAAGTGCCGGCGATGTGCGAGACAGCGTGGATACGGCGTGCGTCATCCAAAGTGTTAACGTTTCAACGACCTGTGTCGGATGCGGACCGACTTCTGATCGCAGCGTTTCGCTTTACTGCCGTAAGTCACGTTCCTGTGATACGAAGTTTATGGAGCGATCTTACTTCGCGATGACAATACAAGCAGGCAAGAAGTTCTTTCTTAGAAAAAAGCCAGAGAACTTTTGTCTGCATCAGAGTAGCCGTGTTGAGACATGTCGTTCAGCCGTCCGCGACAGCGCTCGCAAAGCTTTTTGCTTCTTTTTCTCGAAAAAGGAGGCGCTTGCTTCTCTTCCTACCTGACATGACCGTCAGAACGCCTGTGTGAGCATGACGCGGGCAGATAGCGGTTCAAGCGGGTGAAATTGCAGGTCGTCACGCTCGTTGGCGATGCCGCCGGCTGGCTCGCCGGGCAGGCGCGAGACGTAGTCGTAGTCGAACGCGTCCGCTTTCTGGTCGAACAGGTTGTAGACGCTCAGCTGCAGCTTCGTCCCCGGCCTGATCTTGTAGCCGACTTCAAGGTTTACCTCGCTGTAGCCGCTACCGCGCACAACATTGTCCGGGTTGAGCGGGTACGACCCCAGTATGCGCCATTGCAGCCCGCCGTACCAGGGACCGAGCTCGTCCACCAGCACGCCGAACGAACCGATGAAGTCCGGCGCGTCGGGGATGTAGAGCCCGTTCAGCCCGTAGGAAGCCGGGTTACCGGTCGCGAAACGTGCTTTTGTTGCGGCGAGGTCGGTGTTGAACTCGACCCAGGGGAACGGCCGGTACTGGGCGGAGACCTCCACGCCGCGGCGCTTGCTGGGCGCCTCTGCCTGGTCCATGCCCATGTCCTGGTCGTAGACCAGTTCGGAGACGAACTCGATTTCGAACAGCGCCGCCTGGACGTGCAGGTTGGCAAGCGGGCTGGTGCGCAGGCCTACCTCCTCGCCGTCGGCCTTTGCCAGCAGCGGCGTGCGGTGCGACAGGCCGGGTATGCCCTCGAGAGGCAGCGTCTGGAACACGCCGCGCGCGTCGTCGGAATGAAAGCCGCGGCCGGCGCTAAGGTAGAGCTCTGTGCCGCGCCACGGGCCCAGGATCAGGTTGCCCTTCGGCTGGAACAGGGTCTGCGCGCCGACGCCCTTGAAGCCGGTGATCAGGCTGTGGTCGGTGGCAGCGTAGAACTCCTCGCGCACGCCGAGCACGGTGCGCAGCCAGGGCGTCCAGCGCGTCGCGGTCTCGGCGTAGGGTGCGGTGTCACCCAGCTTGATGCGGTCCGCGTTGCAGGCCCCGAAGCCCTGCACGTAGGGCACGCCAAGCGTGTCGCAGTGATCCAGCACCACGCGGTCCCTGGTGTGGCGCTTGTCCACGTAGGCGTCGTCGGTGCGGCCCTGGATGCCGATTGTCGTGTCGCTCGGGATGCCCAGCAGGCTGGAGTGATAAACCAGGCTCGCCGCGCCACCCAGCGTGGTCCTGTCCTCGTCCTGCTGTTCCTGGTCGCCGTTGACGGGGTCGTTGAGGAAGTGGGTGAAGTCGTTCCACAGCACCTGCAAGCTGTGGACAGCGTAGGCGTTGGTGGTGAACTGCCAGGTCTCGCCGGAGACGGCGTAGCGGGCGGAGAGGCTTTCGCGTTCGGAGAAGTTGCCGTCGGTGGGGTCGAGCGTGCCGAAGCGCGAGATCAGGCCCTCCTGCACCGCGCGCTCCGGCTGGTCGGTGCTGAGGCGTCCTTCGCCGCGGTAATACAGCGCGGTCAGCGTGAAGCCGTCGGTCTGCGTGCCGTCGACGTAGCGCAAGGCAGTGTCGATCTTGCGGAAGTTGTTGCCGGGCTTGAACGGGCCGTCGACATGGGCGGTGTCCGAAGCGACCAGCAGGCGGTCGCCGTTGGCGAAGTGGTAGGTGCCGGTGCCGGCGAGTCGTTCGTCGCCCAGCGTGCCGACGCTGCCGATCACCTGGTTCTCGATGTCGTCGGCTAGGCGGAGATGTTGCGAGGCGACGGCGCCGAAATCACCGACCGATCCGTAGTACGGGCCCTTGGTGTAGTCCAGGCCTTGCGCCAGCTCGGGGATGAGGAAGTTGAGGTCGGAGTAGCCTTGCCCGTGCGCGTCGGTCGGGCGGTTGACCGGGATGTCGTCGACGAAGTTTGCGAGGTCGGTGCCGTGGTCCAGGTTGAAGCCGCGGGCGAGGTATTGGTAGGCCTTGCCCTCGCCGGAATGCACCGAGACGCCCCGGCCTGGTATG
>CAXUIR010000153.1:0-6363 GCA_964251005.1 uncultured Acetobacteraceae bacterium
AAAAGCTTTTTGCTTCTTTTTCTCGAAAAAGAAGGCCTTGCTTGCTGCCGTCAGCCAGCAACAGTCACGAATAAATCCAACAACCCATCCACATGCGCATGCAGCCGGTCGCCGCGCTGCACCGGCCCCACCTTGTCCGGCGTGCCGGTGTAGATCAGATCGCCGGGCCGCAACGTCACGTAGCTGGACAGCTCGGCCACGACTTCCGGCACGCTCCAGATCAGGCTGGAAAGGTCGCTGGCCTGCCGCGTCTGGTCGTTCACCCGCAGCCAGATCGCGGCGCCTGCTTGCAGGGCAGCGTCGTCGGCCGCGGTGATGGTGCCGCAGGGTGCCGACTGGTCGAAGCCCTTCGCCATGTCCCAGGGCCGTCCCGCCTTCTTGGCCTCTGCCTGCAAGTCGCGCCGCGTCATGTCCAGGCCCACCGCGTAGCCGAACACGGCGCCCATCGCCTGGTCCGCCGGCACATCTGCAGCCTCGGCGCCGATGGCCACCACAAGTTCCACCTCGTGTTCCAGCGCGGCGGTGCGCGGCGGGTAGGCCACGCTGCCGCCATTTTGCACGATGGCGTCGGTGGGCTTGGTGAAGAAGAACGGGCGCTGGCGGTCCGGGTCGCTGCCCATCTCGATCGCGTGCGCGCGGTAGTTTTGGCCGACGCAGTAGATGCGGCGGACTTCGAAGCGGTCGCGGCCGAGCATGGGCAGAAAAACGGACATATGTCACTCCGAAGAAAGCGGTTCCATTTTGAAAAAAAAGAACCAAAAACTTTCGCTCCCTGGCGTGCACGCTGAAGGAAACGCCGCGACAGCAAAAGCACAAGTTTTTTGCTGCTTTTTTTCAAAAAAGCAGGCCTTGCTTTCTTTCTTGCCTCCAGGAAGTCAGGGCCTGGTGTCTTGAAACAAGTCGAAATGCCTGGCGACGCTTACCCGGGCTTGCGTAGGGAGTTGCCGGCCGCGCGCTCGGCTTCAGCCGCGCATGCGGGCGAGGTCGAGCAGCACGCCGGCCTCCAGCTCCTTCGCGTCCAGCCGGCTGTGCACCAGGTCGCCGATGCTGACGATGCCGGTCAGCTTGCCGTCGTCCAGCACGGGCAGATGGCGAATCCGGTTCTGCGTCATGCGTGCCATCACCGCCTCTACCCGGTCGGTGGGCGCGCAGGTCAGCACGTGGGTGGTCATCAGCTCGCTCACCGGCAGCTGCATGATCTCGGTGCCGCGCTTGGCCAGCGCGTTGACCAGGTCGCGTTCGGAAAAGATGCCGGTCAGCTTGGCCCAGCCATCCTCGACGACGACGGCGCCCAGCCGCTTCTCTGCCAGCAGGGCGACCACGCTCTCGAGCTTGTCGGCCTCGCGCACAGTGGTGACGTGGCTGCCCTTGGCGTTCAGGATGTCGGATACTTGCAAGGTTGCTCCTGCGGTAGTGTGAGACACGGTAACCTACGTGGACGTGCGGAGGCGGTTTCGGCTGCCGGCGTGCCGTGACGAAGGAAGCAAGCAATTCCTTCTTCAAGGGCAAAAGCCTTTGTCAGCGCTGTCGCGGACCGGTCCGCAAACATATACAAAAGAGAGCAAAAGTTTTTTGGTTCTTTTTTCAAAAAAGAACCGCTTGCCTTGCTTAACCTGGAGCCAGCACGCCCTGCACACCATCTAGGTAGTCTCCCTACCGGACGCGCCCCAGTGAACACCCGCCTCGCCGCCTGCCTGCTCGCCGCCCTGGCTGCACCCGCCCTGGCCGCCGCCCAGCCCCTGCCGGTCGTCAACACGCCGCAATCCGCGCAGGCCACGCTTACCCCGCCGCAGCTGGACCAGCTCGTGGCACCCGTGGCGCTATATCCGGACCCGTTGCTGACCGACATCCTGGTCGCCAGCACCTATCCCGCGCAGGTAGTGGAAGCCGCGCGCTTCCTGGCCGACCCGGCCAACCGCAGCCTGCAGGGCACGCAGGTCCAGGACGCCGCCGCCAGCCACAACTGGGACCCGAGCGTGGTGGACCTTCTGGTGTTCCCCCAGGTGCTGCAGATGATGGACGGCCAACTCGAATGGACCGAGCACCTGGGGCAGGCCTTCCTCGCCCAGCAAGGCGACGTGCTGAACGCCGTGCAGACCATGCGCCAGATGGCCCAGGCCGCCGGCAGCCTGACCGCCGGCGCGCAGGACAGCGTGCTGGACGACGGCGGCAACATCCTGATCAACCCGCCGAACGCCCAGCAGGTGTTCTTGCCGAGCTACGATGCGGCCTGCGTCTACGGCTACGACCCGAGCTGCACGAACGTGCAGGACCAGGTCGGCTGGCTCGGCGGCTTCGTCCTGCCCTACGGCTATCGCCCATGGGGCGGGCTGGACTGGCGCAACCGCGAGATCCGTCACGCGCGCGCAGACTACAGCGGCCGCAGCGGGCAGGGCGGCCGCGTGTCGTTCAACGGCTTCGACGACGGCCAGGAAGGCCCGGTCTGGTCGCATGGCGGCGCCCCGCCAGGCTCGCCCCGCACGCCGGTGAACCTGAGTGGCCGCGCCGGCCTGGCCGGCAGCAACGACGGCTACAACTACGCGCCGGCCGCCAACGAACCGTTCGGCGCCGGGCGCGCGCTGTACCGGCCGCTCTCGCCGGTGCATTTCGGCAATCCCGGGCCCGGCATGAGGCCGGTGCTGCAACGCGGACCGGGGTTGGCGCCAGCGCGGTTTGCGCCGCCGCATGTGGGCGGCGTCGTGGCGATGGCGCATGGCGGCGGGGGGCATCGGTAGGCAAAGCAAGGCAAGCGGTTCTTTTTTGAAAAAGAACCAAAAAACTTTTGTCTCCTTGGGTGCACGCTGAAGGAAACTCCGCGACAGCCTTACGAAAAAGTCGTCGTGACGTCCTTTGAAAAAAGACCATTCATGATGAAACGGCTGTGTATCTCGGCCTTCGAACGTCGGCATGAAAGGCAAGCCCCTGGCAATAGACTTTTGGTTCTGCTGTCGCGAAACTCCCCTCAGCGTGCACCCCAGGAACCAAAAGTTTTTTGGTTCTTTTTTTCAAAAAAGAACCGCTTGCTTTGCCTTTCCTGTCTCCGGTCAAGATCTCGAATCATCAATAGTCAGCGCACCCACGCTTTCGCAAACAGCATGTGGTAGATCGGCGAGAACGCAAACCCGCCCACGCGCGCAGACACCAGGTCCAGGTAGTTCACCTGGAACAAGCCGATGCCAGGCGCTGCGTCCGTAATGTCGCGGTCCGCGCGCGCCCACAGCGCGTTCGCCGCCGCGTCGTCCGCGCCTTCCAGCGACACCGCGCGGTCCATCTCCGCCTGCACCCGCGCGTCGCAGAAGCCCGACATGTTGATCGATGAGTCCGAGCCCGGATGATACGAGTCGCAGCCGTACATCACCTGCAGGAAGTCCGACGCCGCAGGATAATCCTGGTAGAAGTCGCTCAGGCTGATCTGCACGTGGTTGCTGCTGTTCTGCGCGTAGACGAACTCGATGTTGGACGAGATGGCGCGCACGTGCGCGTCGTAACCGATGTCGGCCAGCACGCTCTGCAGGTAGATGCCGATGGTGCGCTCCACCTCCTTGTCCGACGTGACGACGCTCACCTGCATGCCCGCGGTGCCGGAGCGCGCCACCAGCGCGCGCGCCTGTGCAAGGTCCGGCGCGGTCCAGTCTGCCCCCGGGTTCTTCGTGTAAGGACAATAGGGTGCCGAACCGGGAATGCCTGACGGCAGCAGGTGACACAGCGGCGCCGCCATCGCCGGCCCGCCGTACAGGTTCACCATCGCGCGCCGGTTGACCGCGAACGAGACGGCGCGCCGCGCGTCCACTCGGTCGAACGGCGGCAAATGCGTGTTCATCTCGACGTAGTAGTAGGCCGGCACGCTGGAGACGTGGGCGAGGCTCGCGTGGTGCGCGCCGATCTCCGGCAGCCTGTCGAGCGGCTTCTCGTCGAACATCCAGTCCTGCGCGTCGTTTTCCACCGCACTCACCTCGGATTCGTCCTGCAGGCCGAACCGGTACACCATCGCGTCCACGTATCCGGCCGGCTGCGCCTCGCTGCTCCACTCGCGGAAATACGGGTTGCGCACGATGCGCATCTCGCGCGCCGGATCGTAGCTGGCAACCATGTAAGGACCGGTGGACGCGGCCGGCGTGGTGCCCAGGTCGTGCTGCGGCGTGCCGGCCGGCAACACGCAGGCGAAGCCGATCGCCAACTGCTGCAGAAACTCTCCGTCAGGGCGCGTCAGCCGAATGGTGACCTCGCGCCTGGCAGGATCGGCCGTCACGCCCTCCAACATGCACGCAGCCGGCGACTTCAGGCACGCATCGGCGCCCACGATGCCGCTGTACCAGCTTCCCACGTTGGGGCTGGAGACGCGGAACATGCGGCGGAACGAAGCGACCACGTCGTCCACGCCGACCTCCTGCCCGGTGGAGAAACGCACGCCGTGCCGCAGCCGGAACACGTAGCGCAGGCCGCCGTCGCGTATCTGCGGCATCGCCTCGGCCAGGTCCGGCACCACCTGGTTGCCCGCCTCGCCAGGCGCCTTGCGGAAGGTGACCAGACCGTCCTGCAGGAACGCGTAGAGCTGGTTGAACTTCTCCTCGTAGTTGATCTGCGGGTCGATCGTGCCGGCGGCGGCGCTTGCGGTCAGGCGTAGGGTGCCGCCTTGGTGGTCTGCCAACGCCGCGCAAGGCAAGAGAAGTAAGGCAAGGCAAGCGCTTCTTTTTTGAAAAAAAGAAGCAAAAAACTTTTGTCTCCGCTGTCGCGCGCTCGCCGGAGAGTCCCCGACAGGGAGCAAAAGTTTTTTGGTTCTTTTTTTCAAAAAAGAACCGCTTACTTTTCTCTCAACCGCGGCATCAACTCCACAAAATTGCAAGGCCGATGCCGCACGTCGAGCTGCCACACCAGTATGTCGTCCCACGCATCGCGCACCGCACCAGTGCTGCCCGGCAGCGCAAACAGGTAGGTGCCGCCGGCCACGCCGGCCAGCGCGCGCGACTGGATCGTGGACGTGCCGATCTTCTGGTAGCTGAGCATGCGGAACAGCTCGCCGAAGCCCTCGATGCGCTTCTCCAGCACGCGATCGAACGCTTCCGGCGTCACGTCGCGGCCGGTCACACCGGTGCCGCCGGTGGTGATCACCGCGTCGACCTGCCTGTCGGCAATCCAGCCCCGCAAATGCGCCTCGATAGCGCCGGGATCATCGCGGCAGATGGCGCGTGCCGCAACCGCATGGCCGGCCGCTTCGATGCGTGCGGCGAGCGTGTCGCCGGAGGTGTCGGTGCTGGCGTCGCGGGTGTCCGAGACGGTGAGCACGGCGATGTTGACGGGGAGGAAGGCGATGTTCTCGTCGATGCGGGCCATAGGAAGAAAGAAAGGCCTTCTTTTTTGAAAAAAGAAGCAAAAACTTTTGACTCCGCTGTCGCGCGCTCGCCGGAAAGAACCGCGACAGCGGAAGCAAAAGTTTTTTGGTTCTTTTTTTCAAAAAAGAACCGCTTGCTTGCTTAGTGCAGCCCCCGCCGCTCAACCTCAAACCGCGGCCAAGCCCCGTTCGCCAATGCGTCCAGACTCGGCGCCGGCAGCCTGAACCGCGCCGCGTACCCCCACAAATTGCTCAGGGTGCGCGCGACGAAGTGGCGCGTTTCATCCAGCGGTATGGTCTCGAGGAACATCAACGGGTCGTCCTCGCCCGCGCGCGCCCAGTTGTGCACCGCGTTGGGCCCTGCGTTGTAGCTGGCCAGCACGCGCAGCAGGTCGTCGCCGGCCGCGTCCTGGCCGCTGAGATAGGCGAGATAGGCCTGCCCCAGCCGCAGGTTCTGGCCGGGGTCCGCCAGCGCGGCGTCCGAGATGGCCGGCGCGCCGACCGCGTCGGCCGCCACCGGCATCAGCTGCATCAGCCCGTGCGCGCCGGCGCCGGAGGCGGCGTTGGGGGCGAAATTCGATTCCACCCGGGCCACTGCGTAGACCAGGGCCGGGTCCAGGCGGAAGCCACCGCGCGGGCGCAGCTTGGGCACCGGCAGGTCGGCTTCGGTGGCGTCCACGATGCCGGACAGGTCGGCGACAAGGTCCGGCAGCCCGGCCGCACCGGCCACCAGGAACAGCGCGCGCGAGAGGGCAGGGCTCTGCTGCGCGGCCGGCCAGAGCAGGCGCAGCTCGGCCTCGGCACGGGCCGCCTCGCCCACCTGCAGCAGGGCAAAGGCGCGGCGGCCCTGCGGCGTGGCGGAGATCGCGTCGAGGTCCGCTTCGCCCAACGTCGGGCTGGGCGGCGAGGCTTGCAGGCGCAGGCCCAGCGCGCGCAGGGCGAGCATGCCGTGCAGCGTGTGCGGCTCGGCGGCGGCACGCAGCATCCACGGCCGCCACAGCGCCGCCTCCCCCTGCCGCAGGTGGGCGCGCGCG
>CAXUIR010000154.1:0-6357 GCA_964251005.1 uncultured Acetobacteraceae bacterium
CACTCCGCTGTCGCGCGCTCACCGGCGAGCGCGCGACAGCGGGAGCAAAGTTTTTTGGTTCTTTTTTTCAAAAAGAACCGCTTGCCTACCCGTCGCGTCGGCTTGCCGGCAATCGGGTGCTGGCCCAGGAAGGTGCGATGCGGATCGTCACCTGGAACATCAACTCGCTGCGGCTCCGGCTGGGCTTGCTGGAGCGGCTGGTCGCAGCGCTCGACCCGGACGTGATCTGCCTGCAGGAGACCAAGGTGCCCGACGCCCTCTTTCCGGAGGACGCGCCGGCATCGCTGGGTTTTCCGCACCACGTGCGGCGCGGCATGAAGGGCTACAACGGCGTGGCGGTGCTGTCGCGCTACAAGCTAAACGAGATCGACGCGCCCGACTGGTGCGCACGCGGCGACTGCCGGCACTTGCACGTGGCCGTGGACGCGCCGGACGGCCGGCTGGATGTGCACAATTTCTACGTGCCAGCCGGCGGCGACGTCCCCGACCGCAACGTCAACCCGAAATTCGGCCACAAGCTGGATTTCGTGGGCGAAGCCGCCGCCTGGTTCGCAGCGCGCGGGGTGCCGCCGCGGACGGTGCTGGTCGGAGACCTCAACATCGCGCCGATGGAGCACGACGTCTGGAGCCACAGGCAACTGCTGGGCGTGGTCAGCCACACGCCCGTCGAGGTGGCCGCAATGGGCGCCTGGCAGCAGGTGGGTTTCCACGACGCGGTCCGGAACTTCGTTCCCGCCGAGGAGAAGCTCTACACCTGGTGGTCCTACCGCAACCAGGATTGGCGCAGGTCGGACCGCGGCCGGCGGCTGGACCACATCTGGGTCAGCGCCGACCTGGTTCCGGCGTTGGCAAGGTTCGAGGTGCTGCGGGATGCCAGGGATTGGCCGCAGACGAGCGACCATGTGCCGGTGATGGTTGAGCTAAAGGAAGCGGTTCTTTTTTGAAAGAAAGAACCAAAAAACTTTGATCTGTAGTGTAACGGTATCCGGCTGAGTCCGCGACAGCCGCAATAAAGCTTTTTGCTTCTTTTTCTCGAAAAAGAAGGGCTTGCTTCCTTGCCTAAGCCGCCGGATCCAACCGATACCCGCCGCCTTCCGTTACCAAAAGCCGAGCATTCGCCGGATCTGGCTCGATCTTCTGCCGCAACCGGTAGATGTGCGTCTCAAGCGTGTGCGTGGTCACCGCCGCGTTGTAGCCCCAAACCTCGTTCAGCAGGATTTGCCGAGCGACCGGCTTGGTGCCGGCACGGTAGAGAAACTTCAGGATCGCCGCCTCTTTTTCGGTCAGTCGGATGCGGCGGTTGCGTTGCGGCTCCTGCAGCAGCTTGGCGGACGGGCGAAACGTGTACGGCCCGATGGTGAACACTGCGTCTTCGGAGTTCTCGAAGATGCGCAACTGGGCGCGCAGGCGCGCGAGCAGCTCACCCAGGCGGAACGGCTTGGCGATGTAGTCGTTGGCGCCGGCTTCCAGCCCGCGCACCACGTCGGACTCCTCGTCCGATCCGGTCAGCATGATGATCGGCATCCGCAGCCCCTGCTTGCGCAGCGTGGCGCACAGGTCACGGCCGTCGCCATCGGGCAGGCCGACGTCGAGGATGAGCGCGTCGAAACGTTGCTCGTGCTTGCGTATCTGGGCTTCCGCCTCGCTGACGCTGGCTGCTTCGTCGGCGGTGAACGCGCCATCCACCTGCAGCTGCGCCGCGAGTTCCTCACGAAGCGACCGGTCGTCGTCGACTATCAGAATGGGGCGCTCGCCCGCCATACTGTCACCTCTTCCCTGCTTGCCGACCTGGCCGGGCGCCTGTCTACGCGAAGCTAACCTGCCGAGACCCGGACCGGTTGCAAAACTTTGTTCCGGCGGAGCTGTCGCGCGGTCTGGGGCAGTGACGTGCAGGCAACAAAGCCCGTGCGAAACCGCCGTCAGGACGCGACGAGATAACGCGTTCATGAACGTTGAAGCGTCGTCTTCACGCGAAGGTGTCTAGGGGGAGCGGCAGATTCAAGACGTGGAGTCAGAAAAAGCCGGGTTGGCCGTGCATGGGCCCGCGCCGGGCCGTCGGTAGTCCGGCGCCGACTGTCTCGGCCGGCGCAGCTGGGCAACGCGGGGCGGCAGATCCGCCGCCCTGCCCACTCGCGTCAGTTGTTGGTGGTGAAGCCGTAAAGCCGGCCGCTGCCGGCCACGTAGATGTGGTTGTTGGCCGCGAGCACCGTCTCGAAGTGCCGCAGCCCCTGCATCGCCTGGCTGTTGCCGGCGAACACCACCTGCCCGGTCATGGCGTTGAAGCCGTGTAACAAATTGTCGCCTTCGGCGCCGATGATCCAGACGATCGGGTTGCTGCTGCCGTCCGTGGTGGTCACGATCGGCGCGCCGGCGCCGTTGAGCGGCTGGCACCATGCCTCGCTGATCGGGCTGGTGGCGGCAGCAGATACGTTGAGCATGGTGAGCGCCGCACCCGAGCACTGCAGGTCGGAGCCGTTGCGGAACGCCACCATGGCGTTGCTCGCGGTGTTGTAGATCGCCGGCGCGGTGATGATCTCGCTTTTGGAGACCTTGGTGACGGCGAGTTGCCCGCCGATGCCGCCCAGGTTGTTGCGGTTGACCAGGTAGGCGTTGCCGTCCTTGCCGAACGCGATCACCCGCGGCGCGCCGTTGGCGGTGGGCACGCGCAGCGGCAGCGCCTCGGTGCCGCCGAGGTCGAGGTCCTCCTGGTCCAGCGTCGGCCAGTTCGACGGCGTGAAGAAGTTGGTCGAGCTGGTGGCGTGGGCCAGGCCGCTGGCCAGCTTGATGATGCCCTCGCCGTCACCCCAGGTGGTCGCACCGCTGGTGTTGCCGGTGGTGACGAACACCGATTCGCCGTCCGAGGCGGAACCGCCCTGCGCCCAGATGCCGCCGCGCACCGCGCGGGTGGACCACACGCCGCTGACGGCCGGCGTGCTGCCGGGCGACACCTGCACCACCATGCCGTGATAGGCGCCGCAATCGCCCGAGCGGCCGCCGAAGCTGACGTAGACCTGGCCGTGCAGCACCAGCACGGCGCCGCGCTCGCCCTGAATGGTGGAGTCGAAGGCCACGCCCTGCGCACCGAGCGCAGACTGCACGTCGATCGGGTAGCCTGACAGCACCGCGCCGGTTTCGGCCGACAGCGCGTAGATCATGTGACGCACGGTGGACGACGAGGTGCCGGTGACCGCGTCGAAATACAGGTTGCCGGACGCGGGATCGATGGCCGGGGTGCCGGTGATGCCTTCGATGGGGATGTTGCCGCATTGCAGCGCGCTGGAAGACGGCGAGGCGGGCAGCTGGGCGGTCCACACCGCGGCGCCGGTGTTCGCGTTCAGCGCCTCGACCTGGTTGGTTTCGGTGGCGACGATGACGGTGCCGACCTTGGCGCCGTACGGCTTCCAGTACAGCGGCTGGGCGTAGACGTCGCCGCTGAAGGCGCCCTGGAAGGTGGCGTCGAGGTGCATCGTCGCCGCGTTGGCGAGCGTCAGGCGGGGGACGACGTACTCGCCGTGGCGGTTGATGGCGTTGTGGTAGGTGGTGACGTTCTGGGCGGCCAAGGGTGCTGCGGTGCCGAGCAGGGCGGCCATTGCGAGGCCGGCTGTGATTACCACCTTTTGGTGCATTTTCATTATGTTTCTCCCGTCATGATTGCAGGCTTAGCAGGTGCGGCGGGGGTTTTTGAAGAAGGATTTGTAACATTCGTCGGCAGTCACGCCGGCTTGGGTGACCGGCCGGCCGCCTGACGCAGCCGTGCCTCGCCTTTTGCCTCCGATCGGGCCAAGCAAGCCGCGCCACGCCCCCACCGGAGTCTAGAACTTTGCGCCTCTATTGCCTTCCCAAGCAGACCGGCTTCGACGACCTCACTCTAAGCGAGGCCGACACGCCCCGGCCCGGACGCGGCCAGGTGCTGGTGCGCATGCGCGCCGCCTCGCTGAACTTCCGCGACCTGTCGGTGGCGACCGGCAGGTACATGCTGAGCGCCGTGCCGCCCAACGTGGTGCCGCTGTCGGACGGTGCCGGCGAGGTGGTGGAGCTCGGCGACGGCGCCAGCCGGCTGCGCGTTGGCGACCGGGTGGCAGGCATCTTCATGCAGGGTTGGCTCGGCGGCGAGCTGGAGCCGGCGCACGCGCAGAGCGCGCTGGGCGGCGCCATCGACGGCGTGCTGGCCGAGTACAAAGTGTTCGACGAGCAGGGCCTGGTGCACGTCCCGCCGCACCTCTCCTTCGAGCAGGCCGCCACGCTGCCATGCGCCGCGGTCACCGCCTGGAACGCGCTGTTCGGCCTGCGCCCGCTGGCACCCGGGCAGAGCGTGCTGGTGCTGGGCACCGGCGGCGTGTCGATCTTCGCGCTGCAGTTCGCCCATGCCGCCGGCGCCCGGGTGATCGCCACCTCGTCCTCCGACGAGAAGCTCGCGCGCGCGAAGGCCTTGGGCGCGTCGGACGGGATCAACTACCGCGCGGTGCCCGACTGGCAGGACACGGTTCGCCAGCTCACGGACGGTCGCGGGGTGGACCACGTGGTGGACGTGGGCGGGCCGGGCACCATCGAACGCTCGGTGCGCGCGACGCGGAACGGCGGGGTGGCGACGCTGATCGGCGTGCTGACACGCGGCACGCTGGACCCGCTGGCAGTGTTCACCAGCGGCGCTATCGTGCGGCCGATCTACGTGGGGTCGCGACAGATGTTCGAGGCGATGAACGCGGCGATCTCGTTGCATCGGATTGAACCGGTGGTGGACCGGGTGTTTGCGTTTGAGGAAGCAAAGGATGCGTATCGGTATTTGAAGGGAGCGACGCATGTGGGGAAGGTGGTGGTCGCGATAGGGTAGAGAAGGAAGGCCTTCTTTTTCGAGAAAAAGAAGCAAAAAGCTTTTGTCTCGGCTGTCGCGGACAACTGATGCATTACGCGTACTTCGAGGACATTTGTGAGATTATGCCAGCCGGCCTTGATGCTGATACAAAGATAGCAAGCAGTCCTTTTTTGAAAAAAAGGACCAAAAAACCTTTTACTCCGCTGTCGCGCGCGCTCTCCGGATAAGTCCGCGACAGCGGAGACAAAAGTTTTTTGCTTCGTTTTTTCAAAAAAGAAGGCCTTGCTTGCTTCGAAACGGTCAATCTCGAGGCCCGTTGGTGTTCAACGGGAAAGACTGAACACCTAGGCCATCAAGGACACCAAGAAGTTTCATTCCATGCTGATGCGCGAGGAGTCGCCGGACCAGGTAGATTTCCTGGTGCTCTTGATGTTTGACTTTTCCCTTCTCGACACAGCCCCTTCTCGACACAGCATTGACCTGAAAAGGAGCATACGGACGTGAAACTTCGGACTTCTTGCTCTTAAGATCGCATGCTTCCGGCGGCGCTAACCTCCCAACGATCGTAAGTCTGGTTCCTCGAAGCCCAAGAAAGAAAAGCAAGGCCTGCTTTTTTGAAAAAAGCAGCAAAAAACTTTTGTCCTTGCTGTCGCGGAGTCTCCCTCAGCGTGTACTCCAGGGAACAAAAGTTTTTTGGTTCTTTTTTCCAAAAAAGAACCGCTTGCCTTTTCCTGTCGGTGGCCGGAACTTCGGATCGTCAATTTCAAACCCAGCGGCAACGGTCATCAGAGATCGAAAGCCGCACAGATACGTCGGGCGTTCTCTTCCGGTGTCGAGCCTGACGTATCGATTTCCAGGTCGTAGCGCTGGCCTTGGTGAACACGCTCGAACTGCCAGCGCGCAAGACCGAGCTGGCGGTCGCCTCGAGCACGCTCGCGCGCCTCGATCACTTCCAGGGACGCGAACAATCCGACGAAGCGGAGCTGCGCGCGCGCCAGCAGCGCGCGGTACTCCTGCGCCTCGGCCGCGTCCAGCATGACGTCGTCCACGACGAGGTCGTTTCCCTGCGCGGCCATGGCGGCGACCGCATGGCGCATGCCGCGCATGGCGCGCGCCATCACCGGACCTGTCCTGACGACCACGCACGGCATCGCCTGCTCCTGCACGGTTTCGAAGATCAGGCCGTCTGGATGGCCGAACATGCGCTCCGGCAACATCTCGGCAAAGGCGTCCATCGACACGTGCAGAAACGGCTTCGCCACGATCGTCTGCAGGGCCCGCGCGGTCGAAGTCTTGCCAACGCTCCCCACCCCGTTGAGGAGTACGACGTGCGGGCCGTAGTCCATGTGCAACTCCCGTAGTCCGCGTAACCGGTGATGATCTTGTCGTCCGCTAGCCAAGCCGTGTTGGACGGTCCGCGACAGCCGTGATAAGTGACCGTTTGAAAAGTTGCCCTGGCGGCCATCTGACGCGGATTTCCTGCGCTCCGGTGCTCATGGCCACAAGAGGCCACTCTGCTCCGGTGCTCGAAAGACCACGCCAGC
>CAXUIR010000155.1:0-3793 GCA_964251005.1 uncultured Acetobacteraceae bacterium
CCCTGGGCCCGCCGGCCAGCGGGGGCGGCGCCGCCGCCCGGCCGCCGCGCCAGCGCAGCCCGCGGCCTGAGCGCGGCGGGGGGGGCGGCGGCGCGCGCTTCGGCCACCGCCAGCGCCGGGGCGCGCAGCCGGCGCCGGCGCAGTTCGGGCAGCACCGCTTTCCAGGCATCCTCTGCCGCGGCGCCTTCGTGCCTCTCAAGCACCGAGGACCACACGGCGAGCGCCTCCGTCCGGGCCTCGCCGGGCAGGCCGGCACCCTCCAGGGCATCGCGCACGATGTCGGGTCTCGCCGGGCCCGCCGCTGCCCGCTCGGCGAGGGGAGTTGGCGCATCCGGCCTGCCGGCGGGAGCCGGCATTTCCGGCATGCCGGCGGGAGCCGCCGTACCCGGCATGCCGACAGGAGCCAGCGCATCCGGCGTGCCGGCGTGAGCCGGCGTATCAGGCCTGCCGGCGAGAACCGGCGTATCCGCCATGCCGGCGGAAGCCGCTGCATCCAACGTGCCGGCGTAGAACGCCAGGGCCGGGGCTTGTGCGCCTTGGGTCGGAAGGTGGTCCGCAGGCGCTGCGGCCGGCTTGTCATGCGCCAGCACCCGCGCCGACTCGGCCAGCACGCCCTCCGGTTCGTTTTCCGGGAACGGGATTGTCTCGATGTCCAGCGGCAGCTCGTCCACGCGCCCGTCGGCCATGGCCCGGCGGGCGCGCTCCTGCGCAGCGTCGAGCAGGCCGTCGCTCGTTGCGTCCGCAACCGCGTCAGGCTGGACGGGCGACTTCTTCTTGCGGAACCAGGATAACATGCATGTCCAGACATCGGCTGCTTTTGCACGTCTGGCTGGCCGGACAGACGCGCGACGTGCACGCCACCCGGCGGGCCGGAACGCGACGCCGGTGCCCTAGCACGGCGCGGCGGCACGCGCGAAGCGGAAAGGCGCCGACCGGCAGCAGGGCCGAGACGTTCGGCGTCGGCAAAGGAAGCAAGCAAGGCCTTCTTTTTCGAGAAAAAGAAGCAAAAAGCTTTTGCGCTCGCTGTCGCGGACAGCTGAAACGAAACGCGTCGCCACCGCCTGCGCCCGGTCCCGCGCGCGCCAACCCGGTGCCGTGGTCCGGCATCAGCGGCAGTGCGCCAGCGGCGCGCTAGACGGCGTCTGAGGCGGGCAAGAAGACGCCAGTTGCAGCAGCCGCGGGCGTCGCAGGCGCGTCACCCTCGGCCGGGTCAGGCGGCAGCGCGCCTGCCCAGTCGGGTCGAGCGTCGTGCCAGACGGCCACGCGCTCGCAAAACAGGCGCCACTGCTCGGTGTCGATGCCGGCCTCGCCGGCCATCGCCTCCTCGGTGAACTTCGAGAAACGCCCGAGGAACAGCCCGGGCCGCAGCATCTCCAGCGTGCCGGCAGGGTGGTCCGCGTCGGCCAGAGTGGCGCACAGCAGCGTGCGCTGGCCGTAGGTGCACAACGCCTCGAACAGGTGCAGCACCGTCGCCGCGTCCGGCCGCGGGGAGAACTTGAAGACGAACATCTTCTCGCCGGCCTGCAGGTCTTCCACCAGCTTGGCCTGCAGGAACCGCATGCGGCGCAGGCTCTGCTGCAACATGCGGTCGTGCGGCAGGTCCTCCACCTTGACGAAGGTGTGCGTCCAGTAGCCGTAGAGCTCGGACCGCAGGGCGTATTCCTCGTGGTCGGCGGAAGCCCGCCTGGTGTCGACCTTGAGGTGCTCCGGCGCGGCGATGCCCTCGAAACCGGTCTGCAGCCCGGCAATGAGGCGGTCGGCCGGGATGGCCGCCCAGCGCATCAGGCCGAGCGGGCCGGCGCCGAACGCGCGTTGCACCAGGCCGAACTCGCAGCCGTTGCGCGTGGCGCCGAGGCTTTCAAAACGCTCGAAGAAGCTGGCGAGCGAGGTGCCGGAGCCGGCGGCCTCCGGCGCGGCCCCCTCAGCCCGGCTGGTCTCGGCCTCGCCGGCCAGCGAGCGCGTGCGTGCCGCCAACCGACGCATGCTCTCGTCGGCCGGGCGCTTCTGGCAGGCCGCATCGGCGCGCCGGACCGCCTCGTCCAGGTCGCCGCGCCGCGTCGCCAGGCGCACGTGTTCGGCGAGCAGACGGGCATCGTCGCCCACCTTGGCGCAGGCTTCGGCCACCGCCCGCTCGGCCGCCTCGTCTCGCCCGGCCAGGCTCAGCGCCCGCACGTAGGCGGCCTCCAGCTCGGCGGAGGCGGGCGTGAGCGCCCGCACCGCCTCGATCACCGCCACCGCGTCGACGGTGCGGCCGACATCCTGGGCCAGGCGCGCGCGCATCATTGCCAGCGCCTGGTCGGCCGGAAAGCGGCCACCCCAGGCGCGCCCGCAAGCCTCCGCCTCGTCGAAGGAGCGCGCCTCCCGCAAGGCAGCAAGGTGGGCGGTGTAGGCGGGGCAGTAGTCGGGGAAGCGGTCGTGCACCGCGTCCAGGCGGCGCAGCACCTCCGGCAAGCGACGCTTGCGGCCCGGCGGCGGACCGATCAGCGACGTCGCCGCTTCGACCTGCAGCGAAGGGTCGTTTGGCACCAGCTCGGCCAACGACGTCCAGTGCTCGTCCGCCTCGCCCCAGCGCTGGCGGCCGGCCGCCATGCGGGCTGCCGCCAACAGCAGCAACCGGTTGCGCGGGAAAGCCGCCACCGCGTCCGCCAGCAACTGCTCGGTCAGTCCGGGCTGGGCGCAGCGGCGGCTACACTTGATAGCGCCCAGGTAGCCCTGTGGCGAGCCGGGCGAGAGCGCCCGCACCTCCGCCCAACGGGCGAGCGCCAGGTCGTACCGGCCGGCCGCCTCGGCAACCAGGGCGGCTTCCTGGTGCACGTCCATGCGGTTCGGGCAGGCGGTCAGCGCCTGCTGCACCAGCGCCTCGGCTTCCGCACCGCGGCCGAGCGTACGCAGGCTGGTGCAGGCCGCCAGGTAGCCGAAGGGGTTGAACGGCGCCGCCGCACGCAGCAGCGCGGCCTGTTCGACGACGCCTGCGTGGTCGTGATGCTGGATGGCCACCTGGACCCGCGCGGCGTGCACCCAGGCCAGGCGCGCGGCAGTTGCCGGCAGGGCGGCCAGGATGTCCTGCGCCGGCCTGGTCTGGCGCAGCGCAAGCAGGGCAGTCACAGCGTGCAACGGCCCGGCGGCGTCATCCGGGAACGCCGTCATGAGCCGCTGTGCGGCGGCCAGGCTGCCAGCGTGGTCGCCGGTGCGGGAGGCCAGCCTGGCCAGCTCGACCAGTGGCCAGGCGCGGTCCGGATAGGCCTCGGCGAAGCTGGCCGCGATCTTCGCGGCGGCTTGAGGCAGCCGGTGCTGGCGCAGGATGGGGAAGAGGTCCCGCGCGGCCTGTTCGGGGTCGTGGTGACGCGTTCGCACGGACTGCCACAGGCCGGCTACCTGACCAGCCTGCGCAGGCGGCAGACCGGACGCGTCCAGGGCGTGAGCGACGGGATCGAACGCCTTGGGACGGGGCGGGTCGACGGTCAGTTCGCCAGGGCCGGCGTCGGCTTGCAGCTTGGTCGTCACCGTCATGCGCGTCGAACTCCGGCAGGCGTCTCGTGGGTTATAGCCAGTCGGTCCACCTCAACGGAAGCGAGAGCCCTCGTGATCAACACATGGAACGTGCGCTGGACCGAACGAGGCGCTTGACCAAGGCACAGCCGGGGCGGCCAAAGGCTTTGGGCTGGCGCATCCCAGTTTCGGAGCGAAAAACCCCCTCCGAGAGGACGGCTACCTTCGACGCGCGATCGTCGTTTGGCCGTCCGGCCTGTTCAAGGCCAAGCCGCCTACGGCGGTCGCTGCGCGAGCCTTGAGC
>CAXUIR010000155.1:3803-5430 GCA_964251005.1 uncultured Acetobacteraceae bacterium
AACGAAGGCCGACATCGAAGAAAGCCGGACGATGCAGCCGCCGCGCAATTATGCTTTGAGCGCTGCCGGTGTTCGCCCCGAGACTTGAGTCCGCCGCTCCTTTTAGGCAACCGCTTGGCCGGCCGCTCTCACTCGAAGCCCGGTTCGAAGTGATGCACGTGGCCCGGCGCCTCGATCAGCTCGAACAGCAGCCGCGTGCGCGAGATGAAGAACTGGATGGGCATGCCGCCATACGCGACCGCCGGCTTGGGCGCGGCGGTCGGCACGAAGCCGGCCTTGCGCAGACGGGTTCGCTCGGCAGCCAGGTCGTCGACCAGGTAGGCCGTATGGTTGACAATGTTGACGCCGTCGGCGAGCGCGCGGCGGACCGGGCTCGCAGTGGAGAGCGGGGCGACCGTCTCGTAGCAGATGTCCGAGGCGTCCAGGCCGAACTGCACGAGCACGTCGTTGATTGGGTCCTCGAAGACCCGCGTCCAACGTGAGATGCCGAAAGCGCCCGCGAGCATGCGCCGCCCGGACTCAGGATCGGGCACGACGATGCCGATGTGGTCGAACCTCATGTGCGTCCTGACTTAACGAGCAGTCGGCCTGGGCATCAATCGACCGAACAGGGTGACACCAGTGGCGATGTGCCGACAAGCAAGCGAGGTGCTTGCCAACCTGGCCTGGCGGCCGTTTCACGTGCGCTTATACCAGCCCGCGTTGGGGCTGCCATTCGCAAGGCAAGAAAGGCCTTCTTTTTTGCAAAAAAGAAGCAAGAATCTTTTGCTCTCGTTGGTGGGCCGGGTTGAGGCATCTTGTTACAGTGGGAAAACGCGCAAGCACGAGTCATCCCCAAGAGCATGAAGGACACCAAGGGCACCAAGAAGAGCGGTTTCGGCGTTTCCGAGCGCACGGCGTTCAAAACTCAGTAAGCCTCTTGGTGCTCTTGGTGTGCTTGGTGTTCAAATCTGCTGGCGCATGCCGAGAAGACGGGCTGTTCTAAAAGCCGCGAACGATTTCACCGTCTACCACCACTAACCCCAGACGCCGGCTCGAAAGTCTTACGCCGAGAGCAAGGCGGTCGCCACGGTAGACCTGGTTCTGCCAGCATGTGTTGCTTGCATGAGCGTCCTGTACCTTGATGCAGGTGTGAGAATGAAAGTTTTTTGCGTTCGACGTGTCGATGGGCCAGTCTCTAAGCTTACTGATCTTACTCTCCCGCCTGCATCAAGGTAGAGGGATACTGATGCAAGGACCGATGCTGGCAAGACCAGGCCTATGAAGCGCAAGGTGGCTCGGCTCGTGGTCGCGGGCAAGCCGATCCGCTCCGCCGCCGTAGAGGAACTGAGCCGAATCGGTCAGGCGAAGTTTGCGCACAAGGCGTGAAACTCTGCACCGGCTGTCGCGGGATGCTGAAACACTGCGTTTCACCACGGCGCACCCACAGGAAACAAAAGTTTTTTGGTTCTTTTTTTCAAAAAAGAACCGCTTGCTTTCTTACGCCACCCGATCCAACGCCCGGTAGTACCAGGACCCCAGCACCGTCAGCGGCACGCGCAGGCTGCGCCCGCCGGGGAACGGCAAATACGGCAGGTTGGCGAACGCATCGAAGCGCGCCGTGGGGGGGGGGCCCCCCGCGCCCCCC
>CAXUIR010000155.1:5440-6344 GCA_964251005.1 uncultured Acetobacteraceae bacterium
CTCGGCCAGCGCTTCGCGCAGCTGGCGGCCGAGCAGGTGGGTGGTTGTGACGCCGTGGCCGCTGTCGCCGTGGCTGAACAGCACGGTGGGCGAGACGCGGCCGACATGCGGGATGCGCGGCAGGGTGAGCGCGAAGTTACCGCTCCAGGCGTAGTCGATGCGCGCGTTCGCCAGGCTGGGAAAGGTCTTGCGCAGCAGCGGGCGGAGTTTGGCCTCGATGCTGGCGGGGTCCGCACCGCCGTAGACGGTGCCGCCGCCGTAGAGCAGGCGGTGGTCCGGGGTACGGCGGAAGTAATCGAGGAAGTAGTTGGCGTCCTCGATGCAGTAGTTGGCGGGCAGCAGGGATGCAAGGTGGTGGGCGTCGAGCGGTTCGGTGGCGATGACCTGGCTGGAGACGGGCATGATCTTGCTGCCGACCTCGCGGTGCAGCAGGCGGCCGAGATAGGCGTTGCCGCAGACCAGCACGTGGCGGGCGCGCACGCGGCCGTGCTCGGTGGTGACCACCGGGTGGGGGCCGGTGTCGATGCCGATGACCCGGCTGTGTTCGTGGATGCGGCCGCCGAGGCGCTCGAGGGCGGCAGCCTGGCCGAGAACCAGGTTGAGCGGGTGGACGTGGCCGCCGAGCGGGTCGAGCAGGCCGCCGACGTAGCGGTCGGTCTGCACGATGCGGGCGAGGCCGGGGCGCTCGACCAGTTCGAGGGTGGTGTGGCCGTGCTGCGCCCAGGTTTTGCGGGCGTGCTCCAGGCCGCGCAGCTGGCGGGCGGTAAACGCGGTCATCGCATTGCCGGGGGTGAGCGCGCAGTCGATAGCGTATTTGGCGACGCGGTCGCGGATGAGCTGGCCGCCGTCGAGCGCCATGCTGCCGAGGGCTTCAGCGGCGGTGGGGCCGTAGCGGCGCTCGATG
>CAXUIR010000156.1:0-2447 GCA_964251005.1 uncultured Acetobacteraceae bacterium
TTTTTTCAAAAAAGAAGGCCTTGCTTGCTTCGCAACGGTCAAACTCCAGGCCCGTAGGTATGACGTGTTTTTCTGCGCTCCGGGCTCGAAACACACGCCAGCCGGCTCACCAGGCCGACTTTTGAAAGGACACCGAACAGCGCATGCGTCCTTCGTCTCGTGAGCGTGGCCGCGTCCGGCCTTAACCGCGCCTTCATCCCGGTGTCGGAGACTGCGACTCCAAACACGCCGTGAGACGAACCCGATGCTGTTGCCCGAGCAGGCCATCCTCCAGCATAGCTACATGCCCACCCGACATCGCGCCGGAGCCGGCTGGACGGCGCGCGACGCCGGCTGCCCCGCCCCGCTGCCCGCCGAGGTTGCGGCCGCGCACGATGCGACGTTGCGCCTCATCCCGATCCACCTGCTGGGCACCGGCCGGCTTTGCGGAGCGGATGTGAGCCTGGTGCTCGACCAGCCGGCGGCGCGGTCCGCCTGCCTGTCGCCGGCCGAGCCGTCCCTGGTCGAGGCGGCGTGCCGCGAGGCCTGCGCCTGGCAAGCCGAAGAGGCTCGGCCGGACCTGCTGCGCCTGAGCGTGCCCCTGCCCGTCAGCCCGGCGAAGGATCGTGCGCTGGCTGCCAGCATACGCCACGTCGTCGAGAGTGCCGACCTGCCGGCGGGTGCGCTGGAGCTGACGCTGGCGGAGGAGGACAGCGCAGACCAGAGCCGCGAACTGCTGCTGTTCGTCTCGGCGCTGCGTGACCTCGGCGCTGGCGTGGCGCTGGCCAGCACCTGCCGCCTACAGCAGGCGATCTCGGTGCTGCGGCGCCTGCCGCTGACCTCGGTCCGGCTGCATCCAAGCCTCGTCGAACGGTTGAGCTGCGAGACGGAAACCCGCACGTTGCTGCGCCAGACGATCCGCATGGCGCACGGACTGGGTGCGAGCACCCTGGCGCTGGGCGTCACCACGCAGCTGCAACGCGACATCCTGGCCGACATGCGTTGCGACGAGGTGCAGGGCACGTTGTACGATGCGTCGCCTTTGGTGCCGTCTGACTTCCGGTCTGGGTTGGCGGCGTTGGTGTAAGAGAAAGCAAAGGCCTTCTTTTCTGAAGAAAAGAAGCAAAAGACTTTTGACTCCGCTGTCGCGCGCTCGGCGAAAAAATCCCCGACAGGGAGCAAAAGTTTTTGGTTCTTTTTTTCAAAAAAGAACCGCTTGCCTTGCCTTGCCGGCGTAGCGCGCGCATCCGCCGCTGGTGAACATCCTCTCCATACAGTCCCACGTCGCCTACGGCCACGTCGGCAACAGCAGCGCCGTCTTTCCGCTGCAGCGCCTGGGCGCCGAGGTCTGGCCGATCGACACGGTGCAGTTCAGCAATCATCCCGGCTACGGCAGCCACGCGGGCGTCGCCACCCCGCCCGAGGTGATCCGCGCCCTGGTGGACGGCATCGCCGCGCGCGGCGTGCTCGGGTCGTGCGACGCGCTGCTCAGCGGCTACATCGGCGACCCCGGCACCGGGGAGGCCATCCTGCACGCGGCCGCTCGGCTGCGCGGCGCCAACCCGGACGCGCTGTGGTGCTGCGACCCGGTGATCGGCGACGACGGCCCAGGCATATACGTCCGCCCCGGCATCGACGGGTTTTTCCGCGACCAGGCCGTGCCACAGGCCGACATACTCACCCCCAACCAGTTCGAGCTCGGCTGCCTGACCGGCACCGCGTGCCTGACCGAAGCGGGGTTGCGTGAAGCGGTCGCCGCCCTGCAGGCGCGCATGCGCCCTGGCGGCAGGCGCATCGTCCTGGTCACCAGCCTGCGCACCGAGCAGACGCCGGCAGACGCGCTGGACCTGCTCAGCGGCGGGCCGGACGGCGCCTGCCACCGTCTGCGCACGCCACGCCTGCCGATAGCGGCCAACGGCGCCGGCGACGCGGTCGCCGCGCTGTTCCTGTTCCACATCCTGCGCGGTGCCGCGCCCGAAGCTGCGATGGCTGCGTCCGCGGGCTCCGTTCACGGTTTGCTGACCCGCACGCTGCAAGCCGGCGCCCGGGAGCTGTTGCTGGTGGCGGCACAGGAGCAATTCGTAAACCCCTCCAGCACCTTCCAGCCCGAACGTTGCTGAAACCGCCCGCCGCACGCGCCTTTTATTTTTTTGTGCGGCCTTCGTTCTGCGACCGCACTGCCGCTTTTTCGCCGCGTTGCAACAGTATCCATGAGTGGCCGGGGCAGTCAGTCCCGGCGCACTGGCCGGAAGATCCACGCGATGCAGCTCATGAAGGTTTACGGACGTGTCCTGGCGCTGCTGGCACAGCGGCATCGTACCATCGCATTGCTGCTGCTCGGCAACCTCGGCGTGGCCGGGATGCAGTTCCTCGATCCGCTGCTGTTCGGCCGGGTGATCGGCCTGCTGGCGCACTCGGACAGCATGCCGCACAGCGCGCTGTTCACCGAGGGCGGCCATTTGGTGGCG
>CAXUIR010000156.1:2457-6331 GCA_964251005.1 uncultured Acetobacteraceae bacterium
GGTGGCGGTTTGGGTGCTGATCGGCTTGGCCGGCATCGGCGTGAACATCGGCGTGGCGATGGGCGCCGAACGCTTGGCGCATCGCACGCGGCTGGAAGCGATCAGCCGCTGCTTCGACCGCGTGCTGGCGCTGCCGCCGTCATTCCACGCCTCCGTGCAGTCCGGCAGCGTGATGAAGACCATGGTGTCCGGCTCGGACGCGATGTTCGCGTTGAGCCTGACGTTCTTTAAAGAAAACCTCGCGACCTACATCGCGGTGGCAGTGCTGCTGCCGCTCTCTGCGTTCCTGAACTGGCGCCTGTCGCTGGTGCTCGTGGCACTGGTGTGCGTGTTCGCCAGCGTCACCCTCTTCGTCATCCGCCGCACCCAGGCGGGGCAGCGCCAGGCCGAGCGTGCACACTCCGCACTTGCCGGCCGCGCGCAGGACGCATTGTCCAACGTGGTCGCTGTGCAGTCTTTCGGCCAGTTGCAGGCCGAGGCGCATGCGTTCGGCGAGATCGTGCAGAACGTCATCCGCCACCAGTTTCCGGTGCTGAACTGGTGGGCGCTGGTGACGGTGATGACGCGCGCGTCCAGCACGTTGGCGGTGATCACCATCGTGGTTGCCGGCGCCATGCTGCACGTCCATGGCAAGGCGAGCGTGTCGGACATCGTCTCGTTCATGGGCTTTTCCACACTGCTGATCGGCCGCCTGGAAGCTGCGGTGGCGTTTGCCAGCAACCTGTTCATGCGTGCGCCCGGCATTGCCGACTACTTCAACCTGCTCGACCACGAAACGACTGTGCCGGAACACGCCGATGCGGCTGAGCTGGACGTCACCCACGGCGAGGTGGCTTTCGAGAGCGTCAGCTTCGCCTATCCGGGTGGCCCGGCGATCCTGTCGGACATCTCCTTCGTCGCGCGCCCGGGCACAGTCACCGCGTTGGTGGGTGCGACGGGTGCCGGCAAGTCCACCGCCATGCACATGCTGCAGCGGCTGTGGGACCCGCAGAGCGGCGGCATCCTGATCGACGGCCAGGATCTGCGCGACGTGTCGCTCGACAGCCTGCGCCGCAACATCGGCGTGGTGTTCCAGGAAAGCCTGCTGTTCAACCGCACCATTCGCGACAACCTGGTGGTCGGCCGGCCGGACGCCACCGATGCCGAGGTAGAGCACGCCTGCCGCCTGGCAGAGGCGCACGACTTCATCATTCGCCAGCCGCAGGGCTACGACACGCTGGTGGGTGAGCGCGGTGTCACCCTCTCCGGCGGGCAGCGCCAGCGCCTGGCGATCGCGCGCGCTCTGCTGAAGGACGCGCCGATCTTGATCCTGGACGAGGCGACGTCCGCCCTAGACGCGGCGACCGAAGCGCGTGTTTCGCGCGCGATGGCGAACCTGATGAAGGGGCGGACCACCTTCGTGATCGCGCACCGGCTGTCGACCGTGCGCGATGCGGACGAGATCATGGTGTTCGAGGCGGGGCGCATTGCCGAGCGTGGGACGTTCGACGGGTTGCTGGCGGAGCGCGGACGGTTTGCCGAGCTGGTGGAGAACCAGTTGGCTGGGGTGAGTTAAGCAAGCAAGCGGTTCTTTTTGAAAAAAGAACCAAAAAACTTTTGGTTCGGCTGTCGCGGAGTTTCCTTCAGCGCGCACCCCAGAGAGCAAAAGTTTTTTGGTTCTTTTTTTCCAAAAAAGAACCGCTTGCTTGCTTACGTCGCCAAGGTTTCAGCTCGGTTGGTATGGCCCCAAACGCGCGCCATATCCGGCCGGCAACCACGTCGCGAGCCGGAACACATGCCCAGTCTGTTCGACCCGATCACCATCGGCGCCATCGAGGCGCCGAACCGCATCCTGATGGCGCCGCTGACCCGCGGCCGCGCCACCCGCGCCCACGTGCCTACGCCGATCATGGCCGACTACTACGCGCAGCGTGCGTCCGCCGGGCTGATCATCTCCGAGGCGACCGGCATCAGCCAGCAGGGACTTGGCTGGCCGTATGCTCCGGGTTTGTGGAACAGCGAGCAGGTCGAAGGCTGGAAGCCGGTCACCGAGGCGGTGCACCGCGCCGGCGGACGTATCGTGGCGCAGCTCTGGCAGATGGGCCGCCTGGTGCACCCGAGCTTCACGCCGGACCGGCAGCCGATCTCGGCCTCCGCCACCACCGGACCCGGCAAGGCCCACACCTACCAGGGGCGGCTGCCGTACGAGCAGGCGCGTGCCTTGCCGATCGGCGAGATCCCTGCCCTGCTCGACGAGTACCGCGCCGCGGCGCGCCACGCCATGCAGGCCGGCTTCGACGGCGTGCAGGTGCACGCGGCGAACGGCTACCTGATCGACCAATTCCTGCGCGACAACTCCAACTTTCGCGACGACGCCTATGGCGGCCCGATCGGAAACCGCATTCGCCTGCTGCGCGAGGTGGCAAAGGCCGTGGCGGACACGGTGGGCGCCGAGCGGACCGGCGTGCGGCTTTCGCCGAACGGCGACACTCAAGGCGTGAACGACAGCAACCCCGAGGCATTGTTCACCGCGGCGGCGGCCGCGCTCTCCGAAATCGGCATCGCGTTTCTGGAGCTGCGCGAGCCCGGACTGGAAGGCACGTTCGGCCGCGGAGAGGTGCCGCCCGTGGCACCGGCGATCCGACGGACCTATAGCGGCGTGCTGGTGCTAAACTCGGATTACGGCGCGGAGAACGGTCAGGCGCAGCTCGACAGCGGGATCGCCGACGCGATCGCGTTTGGCCGTACGTTCATTGCAAATCCTGATCTTCCGCGACGCTTCAGGGACGGGATGGCATTGAACAAGGACGTTATGGAAACGTGGTACAGCCAGGGCCCGGAAGGATACACCGACTATCCGGTAGCAGCGTAAAGCACGCGGTTGTTTTTTGAAGAAAAGACCTAAAACTTTTGGTCCTCCGGCGCGCCGTGTTGGAACGTCCGCGACGGCTGGGATGAAAGTTTTTTGGTTCTTTTTTTCAAAAAAGAACCGCTTTCTTTCTCCCTAGAAGGGCCCCATTCCCATTAGGCTCAGCATGGCCGTCACGCCCACAATCCAGAATTTCATGACTCAAATCCCTCTCGCGTCCGACGCGCGCTGCGATGCAGCAGTAAAGGCGAGACGTAACCGAAGTTTTGCTGCCAGGTGAGCGAACGCTGTTTTTCTCGCCTATGTGAACGCGTCGAGTTTGAGCACCTCTCCGGCCAGGTATAGGCTGCCGCAGATCAGCACCCGCCCTGCCGGCAGGCTCGCCACCTGACGCAGGGCTCCGGCCACGTCCGGCCCCGGCCGTGCGCGGTTGCCCGAGGCCTCGACGATGGATGCGAGCGGTGCTGCCAGGTGCTGCCCCGGCTCCTGCACCGCCCAGACCGAGTCCGCGTGAGGCAGCAGCGGTGCGAGAAAGCCGTTCGCGTCCTTGCTCTGCTTCATGCCTACGATGAGGTGCAACTTCCTGTCCGACCAGGCACGGAGCTGCTCCGCCAGGGCCACGCCGGCGCCGGCGTTGTGGCCGCCGTCGAGGAACAGCTCGAACCCGCCGGGCAGAACGCCGGCGAGCCGGCCGTGCAGGCGCTGCAGCCGTGCGGGCCATTCGGCCCGTGCGATGCCGGCGTAGGCACGAGCGGGCACGCCCAGACCAGCCGCACGCAAGGCTGCGATTGCGATGCCGGCGTTATCGACCTGGTGGGCACCCGGCAGGGACGGCCACGGCAGGCGCAGCTCACCCGCGGCGTCGGCGAAGCGCAGTACGTCCCGGTCAGACTCGACCGACCAGTCGGCTCCGCGTTCCAGCAGGATTGCGCCTGACTCGGACGCGCAGGCGCGCAGCACGGCGCGCACGTCCGGCGCCTGAGTGCCGGTGGCAACCGGGCGGCCAGGCTTCATGATGCCGGCCTT
>CAXUIR010000157.1:0-6283 GCA_964251005.1 uncultured Acetobacteraceae bacterium
CCGCGCAACCGGCGCCGGCCAGCAGTTTGTATCACCTGACTGGGGCTATACTTTCGGTTCAGTAAGGCAAGGCAAGCGGTTCTTTTTTGAAAAAAAGAACCAAAAAACTTTTGCTTCTGTGGGCTACGATGCGGAGGCTCGGTGTTTCGTCCGCAATGGCGCAACCTGTGCGCCTCGCCACCACGCACCCAAAGAGACAAAGTTTTTTTGGTTCTTTTTTTCAAAAAAGAACCGCTTGCTTGCTACCCCTTCAGTCGTCGCCAAAGGGCATGACGCTGGGCGAATTTTCTGCTAAGGGCTACCGCATAGGGCAAGGCGCAGCGCGCTTGCCTCCGTGGCCTGGCCGCTACGTAAGCGACCAAGGCAGCAAAACGCAAGCACGAGTTGCAGCTTTGCGCCGCAACCCCGCCACCGTTGGCGGCTGGGCGCCGGCGACGCTGCTGCCAGTCAAGGAGTTGCCAGACCAAGTGCCCAGCAAGTCAGCCACAGCGAAGAAAGTCCTTGCCCCGGCCGAGCCGGTGAAAGCCAAAGCCCCGCAGGTCGAAACTGCGCCCGTCGAGGCACCGCCCTCCCCGCCGTTGCCGGAAGGCCTGGCCGAACCGCCGCTGCCGGACCTGCCCGCAGCCGTGCCGGTCGAGGACACCGTGCTGCCCGCCCCAGCTGCGCGGGCCGACGACGAGGACGAGGAAGAGGACGACCCGGCACCCACACCGGGCGCGCGTCCGAACCACGGTCACCACATGATGGGCCGCAACCAGGCGATCGCCCCCGGCGGCCGGGTGATGCCGCCGCCGCGCGCCATGGCGAAGGCGGAGATCTTCGAGGAGGGCGACCACGTGGTCTACCCCACCCACGGCGTGGGCAAGGTGGAGCGCATCGCCACCGAGGAGATCGCCGGCCACAAGCTGGAGCTGATCCACATCACCTTCGAAGAGAACCGCATGACCCTGCGCGTGCCGGTCGCCAAGGCCCGCACCGCCGGCCTGCGCAAGCTCGCCACCCGCAAGATGTTCGATGAAGCGATGACCGTGCTGCGCGGCCGCGCCCGCATCAAGCGCACCATGTGGTCGCGCCGCGCGCAGGAATACGAGGCCAAGATCAACAGCGGCGACCCGCTAGCCATCGCCGAAGTGGTGCGCGACCTGCACCGCAACGCCGGCCAGCCGGACCAGAGTTTCTCTGAGCGGCAGATCTACGAGGCGGCGATGGACCGGCTGGCGGCCGAGCTTGGCGCGCTAGAGCGGATCGACAAGGCCGCGGCGGCGACGAAGCTGGCGGAGTTCTTGAAAACTGTCGTGTAGCAAGCAAAGAAAGCAGTTCTTTTTTGAAAAAAAGAACCAAAAAGCTTTTGCTTCCGCTGTCGCGCGCTCGCCGGAAAGAACCGCGACAGCGGAAGCAAAAGCTTTTTGCTTCTTTTTCTCGAAAAAGAAGTGCTTGCTTCCTTGCTGCACGCACAAAAAAACCCAGGCAAACCGCCTGGGTTTTTCATGCGCGATGTCCGCTTAGTTACTGCGGCGATTACCCGTCAACTGCAGCAGCAGCATGAACAGGTTGATGAAGTTCAGATACAGGCTCAACGCGTCGTAGACGCTGCGCTTGGCCGCACCCTCGGTGCCTTCCGCGTAGGCATACTGCGCGTAGCTCACCTTGATGCGCTGCGTGTCGTAGGCAGTTAGCCCGGTGAACACCACCACGCCGATGATGCTGACGGCGAACTGCAGCGGCGCGCTGTGCAGGAACATGTTGACCAGGCTGGCCAGGATGACGCCGAACAGCCCCATAATCAGGAAGCTGCCCATGTTGGCCAGGTTACGCTGCGTCGTGTAGCCCCAGATCGACATGCCGGCGAACATCGCCGCCGAGATGAAGAACACCGAGGCGATGCTGCCGCCGGCGTAGATCAGGAAGATGTTCGTCAAGCTGGCGCCCATCGCCACGCAGAACGCCCAGTACAGCGCCTGCACCGCAGTGCGGCTCAGCCGGTTCACCCCGAAGCTCAGCACCAGCACGAAGGCCAGCGGCGCGAACATCGACAACGTGCCGAGTCCGGTCGGCGCGACGCGGGTGCCGTACTCGGTCGTCACCTGATGGTAGAACAGGTTGATCAGGCTGGTGTTGGCCACGCCGTAGGCGACGACGCCGGTCAGTAGCAGGCCGGACGCCATCCAGTTGTAGACCCGCAGCATGTAGGCGCGCAGGCCCTGGTCGATCTCTGCAGCCCCGGCGACGGTGCCGGCGGGGCTGGTGTAACTCCTGAACCCGGGAGTGTAAGCCATGGTTAAGATCCTTCAGGTGGCGGAATGCCGGCAGGTCAGCCGTGCATATCAAACCGCCGCGTCCGAAACGTCAATCTGGCTCGCCGACCGCACGGTTCAAGGCGAGCCGGGCGCCACGCCGGGTTGCGTTTTGTCCAGCTCCTGGGTGACCAAAAAGTCGATGCCGCGGGTGTAGGCGTCAGTGGTGTCGCCGCGGATCTGGCCGGACACCCGGGCGGTGTATTTCATCGATCGGACGTCGGCGACCCACAGCGTCATCAGGCTGATCAGCGTGCTGACCTTGTGCACGCTGGGCAGCACCATCAGCGTGGCACCGGCCGCCTTGGCCACCTTGGCCCAGCACGCGCCGCACTCGTCGGGCGGCTGCAGGGCGGCAATCTCGCCGGCCTCGGCGGTCAGGTCCACCGGCGCGTAGCGCCCGGTCCGCCGCAGCACCGCGGCGAGTTGCCGCGGCGCCGCGGCCTGGCGGGCCGCCGGCGCCGGGCTGCTCCCCGCGCCGCTGGTGTGGCGCACGTGGAACGGAAACACCGCGACCGGCGCAGGCGCGGCCCGTGTGATGGGTGCCGCGAGCGAGGCGAGCAGCAGGGCGATCGTTAAGCGTGACAAAAGGCTGTCCTCCGTTCTATTCTACCGTCCCATGCGAACTTTCTACCAGCCAGGACGTTTCGGTTGCGATGGCCAACCAGCTGAACATCAAGAGCGAGGACGGCTACCGTCTGGCAACCGAGCTTTCGGTCCTGACCGGCGAAAGCCTGACCTCGGCCGTCACCGAGGCCCTGCGCGAGCGGCTGGAGCGCGAGCAGCGGCTGCGCGACCGGACGGCACGGCTCGCCCGCCTGCAGGCGTTGGCCGCCGAGATACGCGCCAGCCTGCGCATCGAGCCCGGCGCCGGCCACGCCTACCTCTACGACGAGAGCGGACGCCCCCGGTGAGCTTCGCGTGATCGTGGACACCTCCGCCCTGCTCTCCGTGCTTCTCGACGAGCCGGACGCCGCCTGCCTGCTGGAGGCGATCGTGGACGCGCCGTCTGCTCGCATGTCCGCGGCCAACTGGCTGGAGCTGGCGATGGTGGTCGAGGAGCGCGGCGGCCGCCTGGCCAGCCTGCGGCTCGACGAGTTCGTCCGCACCGCCGGCATCGAGGTGGCCGCGGTGACGGTGGAGCAGGCCACTGCCGCCCGCAACGCCTGGCGCTACTTCGGCCGCCACAAGCACTCCGCCCGGTTGGATTTCGGCGACTGCTTCGCCTACGCGCTGGCCAAGACCACCGGCGAGACGCTGCTCTACGCCGGCGAGGAGTTCGCCCGCACCGACGTGGAGCCGGCACTCCCCGCCCACCGGGCGGCAGGCCGCACACACCATGGCCCCGCACAGCCCCCGCGCGAGGGTGTCGGCGTGCCGGGCAAACACCTCTCGGAGGCGCAAAACCCGCGCGCCGCGGACACCTCAAGGCCATACGCTTCGATGACGCCCGGCAAACATCGCCTAAGCGCGCCGGGGCGCGATGAATCAGGCACGCCGGAGCACGACACGTCGGGGGCGCCGGGGCAGGACATGTCGGGCACGCCGGGGCGTGACATATCGAGGGCGCCGGGGCGCGACATGTCGAGCGCGCCAGCGCGCGACGTCTCGGGCGGGCCGAAGCGCGACGCCTTCGCCCCAAAGGACTACTGAGCGATGCCGGAGCTGCTGCTGGAGTTGTTCAGCGAGGAAATCCCGGCCCGCCTGCAGGCCCGCGGCGCGGACGAGCTCTCCCGCCTGGTGCAGGAGGCGCTGGCAGCCATCGCGCCGGCGAACCTGCGCCTTTTCTACGGACCAAGGCGGCTGGCGCTGGCCGCCGAGGTCACCACCGGCGTGGCCGCCACCGCCAGCATCGAACGCGGCCCCCGGGTGAACGCACCCGAGCAGGCGCTGGCCGGCTTCCTGCGCAAGCACGCCGCCGCGCGTGAGGCGCTGCGCCAGGACGGCGATGTCTGGGTGCTGGACAAGGCCGCGCCCGCGGTAAGCGCTGCAAGCCTGGTCGCCAGCGCCATGCCCGGCCTGCTGCGCCGCTTCGCCTGGCCGAAATCCATGCGCTGGGGCGGCACCAGCAGCTTCACCTGGATCCGCCCGCTGCGCCGCATCCTCTGCCTGCTGGACGGCGCCGTCGTGCCGTTCTCGCTGGCGCAAGGCGAGGACGACGGCCACGGCCTGGTCTCCGGCGACCTCACCGAAGGCCACCGCACCCACGCGCCCGGTCCGGTTTCGGTGCGCGGCGTGCAGGACTGGGTGGAGACACTCCGTCTGCGCCAAGTGGTGGCCGGCGCCGCCGACCGCGCGCGTCTTGTGCGCGATGGGCTGACCAGCCTGGCCGCCGCGCACGGCCTGACTCTGCTGGACGACCCTGCCCTGCTCGACGAGGTCGCCGGCCTGGTCGAGTGGCCGGTGCCGCTGCTGGGCCGCATCGACGACGCGTTCATGGATCTGCCGCCCGAGGTGATGCAGGTGAGCATGCGGGTGAACCAGCGCTACTTCGCCACCCGCACCGCGGACGGCCGCCCCCCCCCCCGGGTAGCCGTTTGCGCCCCCCACCACGCGCCCCCCCGCGGGGCGGCCCACGGGGCCCGCAACGAGCGCGTGCTGCGGGCCCGCTTCGCCGACGCACGGCACTTCTGGGACCTCGACCGCCGCACGCCCCTTGCCAACCGCGTCTCCGCCCTCGACGGCATCGTCTTCCAAGCCCAGCTCGGGACCCAAGGCGCCCGCGCGCAGCGCATCGTGCGCCTTGCCGGCATGATCGCGCCGTTGGTGGGCGCCGACGCCGCCCTGGCCGAACGCGCGGCGCTGCTGGCCAAGGCGGACCTCACCACCGGCATGGTGGGCGAGTTTCCCGAGCTGCAGGGCGTCATGGGCGGCTACTACGCCCGGCACGACGGCGAGAACCCGGCCGTCAGCGACGCAGTCCGCGACCACTACACGCCGAAGGGCGCGGCCGACACGGTGCCCGCCGCCCCCGTGAGCGTGGCCGTAGCGCTGGCCGACAAGCTGGACCAGCTCGCCGCGTTCTTCGCCATCGGCCAGAAGCCCACCGGATCCGGCGACCCCTACGCGCTGCGCCGCGCCGCACTCGGCGCAATCCGCATCATCCGCGAGAACCGGCTGCGCCTCGACCTCGCCGCAGTGCTGACCGCCGCCGTAGATGCCGCACGACCGGAAGGTCCCACGGCAGGCCAGGCGCAAGGCGCGCGCCAGCCAACACCGGACCCGCGCGGAGGCACGGCTGCGGAACTCGTCTCGGAGATCCTCGCCTTCATCGTCGACCGCCTGCGCGTGCAGCTGCGCAGCGAAGGCGCCCGTCACGACGTGCTGAGCGCAGTGTTCGCCTCCTCCGCCGATAGCGACCTGACCCGCGCGCTGGCACGCACCGACGCGCTCGCCGCCCTGCTGGGCACCGATGACGGTGCGAACCTGCTGGCCGCCTACAAGCGCGCCGCCAACATCCTGCGCATCGAAGAGAAACGCGACGGCCCGCACGGCGGCGCGGTCGACGCAACCCTGCTCGACGCACCGGAAGAACAGGCGCTGCACGCAGCCCTGGTCCGGGCAGGCGAGTCGGCGAGCCTCGTGCAGCAGGAACGTTACACCGAGGCGATGACCGCGCTGGCGCAGTTGCGCGCGCCGCTGGACGCGTTCTTCGACCGCGTGACGGTGAACGCGGACGACGCCGCACTGCGCGGCAACAGGTTGCGTTTACTTAACGAGTATCGCGTCGCGTTGACGCGGGTGGCGGATTTTTCGAAGGTTGAAGGATAAAGCAAGGCCTTCTTTTTTGAAAAAAAGAAGCAAAAAACTTTTGCTCCGTGAGGCGCGCGCTGCGGGCGAGTCCGCGACAGCCGCGACAAAAGCTTTTTGCTTCTTTTTCTCGAAAAAGAAGGCCTTCGCTTAGACAAGATCAGGAGTGACAAAGATGGCAAAATGGGTGTACAGCTTCGGCGCCGGCCACAACGAGGGGCGCGCCGACATGCGCAACC
>CAXUIR010000158.1:0-5388 GCA_964251005.1 uncultured Acetobacteraceae bacterium
GAAGAAAAGAAGCAAAAGACTTTTGTCCCTGCTGTCGCGGAGTCTCCTTCAGCGCCCGCCTTAGGGAGCAAAAGTTTTTTGGTTCTTTTTTTCAAAAAAGAACTGCTTGCTTGCCTGGCCGCCGGTGCGGCGTGAGCGCGCTAGGCCTGCTGCTGCGCCACGAGGCACGGCTGATCTGGCGCGGCAGCCTGTTGGGCGGCAGGCACGGGCTGGCGCTTATGCTTGTGGTGGCCGTGCTGCTGCACGCGGTCGGGCTGGGCGTCGCCTACGGCTTCACCCGGGTCCACCTGCCGCCCACCGACCAGACGCTGGCCGCCACGCTCGCCCTGCTGTTCGTGGGCGGGCTGATGCTGAGCCAGGCGGTGCAGCGCGCGTCCGAGCTGCTGGACGACCGAACCGACCTCGGCTGGCTGCTCTCCACCCCGGTCTCGCCGCGGCACATCCTCACGGTGCGGCTGCTGGCGGTGGCCGGCGCAGTGTCGCTTTACTGGCTGCTGCTGCTGGTGCCGCTGGCAGACGGCATGGCGCTGCTGGGGCGGCGCGACCTGGTGGGCATCTACCCGATGCTGGTGGTCCTCGCCTTGCTGGTGACCTCGGTGGGATTTGCGGTGACGTTCGGGCTGCTGCGACTGACCGACGTGCGGCGCACGCGGGCACTGGCCAACGCGCTGGCGACGCTGCTCGGCGGTGGCGTGTTCCTGGCCGGGCAGTCCCGCAGCCTGCTGCCGCCGGGTGCCAGCGACCGGTTCTGGGGTTCGTTCGCGCCGAGCCCGCAGGAAGCCGCGCACGGGCTGGCGTGGCTGCCGGCACGCGCGCTGCTGGGCGGGGTGGGACCGATGCTGGCGCTGCTGGCGGTGGCCGTGGGTGCGGCGCTGCTGACGAGCTGGGCGCTGCAGCTGTGGTTCGCGCGCGGGGCGCAGGCGGTGGTGGCGGGTTTGTCCAGCGCCGCTTCGGCCGGGCGGGCCGACCGGCGGGCGTTCCGCGCCGGCAGCAACGCCAGCCTCCTGACCAAGGAGATACGCCTGCTACGCCGCTACCCGGGCCTGACTGGGCTCGCCGCCTACTACCTCATCTACCTGGTGCCGGCGGTGGCGGCCATCTGGCGCAGCACCGGCGGGGCCGGCGACGCAAGGCTGCTCGGCGCCGCCCCGGTGCTGAGCGCGGGCGAGCTGGCGCGGCTGTTCGTCTCTGTCACCATGATGGGCGACGAGGCGGCCGAACTGGTGCGCACGGCGCCGGTCACCGCCTGGGCAGCTTCGCGCGCCAAGCTGGCGGCCGCCGGGCTGGGGGTGGTCGCGATCCTGGTGCTGCCGGGCGGCGGGCGGGCGCTGAGCCTGCCCAGCGTGGTGCCGGCGATGGCCGTGGGGCTGGCCGGCAACATCGGCTGCAACCTGTTGCTGGGGCTGTGGCGGCCGGCGCCGATACGGCGGGGCGACCTGCGGCGCAACCACAAGGGGTGGGGCGGGCTGGTGAACGTGGCGGGGTTCTTCTTCAGCGCGTCGTGGTCTGTGGCGACGTGGGAGTTGCTGAAGGGGAGCGCCTGGGCGGTGGTGCCGATGGTAGGCGCGGGTGTAGCGCTCGTGCTGTGCAAGCCTCGAGTGGGGTAAGCGGTTCTTTTTTTTAAGGAAAGCGGTCTTATGGCGCTAACGCACCTATAGAAATAATGCGTTAGCGCTGATGAAGTGCTAGGCTCCGGCCTGAAAATTGAGTGACTGCGGTGACCGATTACTTGCTGACGGGCCCAGTGGGCCGAGAGCCGAGCTGACGGGCGAGGTGGAGGCGCTGCACACTAGGTTGAAAGCCATCCTAGCCGATATGGAAAGCCTGGGACGCTACGATCCTCCAATTCGATCCGACGCACCGGGTAGAGGCTACTAGGCCAAAGGCGATGCGCCCGTCGGCTGATTGGTCGAACCGAAGACAGATGAGCCGGATCGTGCTGTCTATCCTTCGCCAAGCTGCCGAGCCATTACGACACGGGACATCGCCCTGGTGCTGGTAATGGCGCGGGCGATGGAAGGGCGACCAGAAGCTTGTCCGGCTGATGGTGAAGCGGTTAAGCTGGCTCGACAGACGCAACGGGAAAATGGGGCGGTGCGGCTGGAGCAAAGGCCGGGGCAGTTCGTGCTTTTGGGGCTGGCTCGGTTAGCCTACCAGACTAAAGTGCTTTGCCCAGACATACCACTCACAATGAGCATCCCTTGGCTAAGAACGTCCATCCCGAGTAAGGACTCGTGGCTTGTGCCATGGAGCCCAAGCTCCAAAAACCGGATGCCAGGAAATCGCCAGTTCCAAGCGGTTTTCCCGGGAATGATGCATTTAATCCAAAGATCACCATAATATTGGTCGACAGGCACCTCATGACTTGCGCTACGCATGGGTATTTTACCCACGATGGGAAGTCCGGCATTACTGGCGCAAATTTTTCCTATGCAAGTATTTGTTGCCCAGTGTCAGCTATAGCCTTGATCCACACCGTCTCCGCCGGCGGGACTAAAGTCAGTGGACTTCCGGTTGCCTTTGAAATGCCGATTTCAAGAGTTGGTCCTGATGCTTCATTAGTGAATATGACTGACGGCACGATCGTAAAACCCTAAAGTTGGCGTGCGGTTAGTAACCTCCTGGATAGAGAACTTCGAGACATCTCCGAATTTGCTTTCGCCATACTTCATGGCGTCGGAGAAAGAGTCAAAAAATTCTACCACTTGTCCGTCCCGCATCAACGCCATTTTTCCTGCATGGTTTGCAAAAAGTTCAGGAAGCATCGATCGGAACGCTTCATAATTCATGTCTGCCTGAGAACGCTCCTTGCCTGACGTTTCGATCATGATGCAACTCCAATTGACAAACGCCGGCAGTTTTAACGGCCAGCGTCAATTGAACATAGCGACGTTGGTGACGGTATGCCAGAGAGATTGACGCTTTGTTGCTTATAATAGGCTAATATGGCAACGATTATTGTTGACGGTAACCTGCTCAAAGTCTGCTGACCGGCTGGTTCGGCGCCGCAGGTAACGACTTCGTGTAGCACCCTATTAGCCTGCCGCCGGTGATGTTCCTTCCACGCCATCTCGGCCGCATAGATTTTCGAAGAAAAGAACCGCTTGCTTTCGGCTACGCTGGCCAAAGCCAAGCCGCCCCCCGCACCCCCGAACTATCCCCATGTTTGTTGCGCAGCACCGGCGTGTTCGCCCCTTGCGCGTTCACGTGCCGCTGCATCAAGGAGGGCACCACCTCGTAAAGGTGCGTCATGTTGGACAGCCCGCCGCCGATGACGATCGCGTCCGGGTCGAGGATGTTCACGATCAGCGCGAACCCCCGCGCGGTCCTGTCCGCGTGGCGCGCCAATGCCGCGATGGCCGCCGGGTCGCCGGCGGCGGCGCGCGCGGGGATGGCGCTCGCGTCGGTGTGGCCTGGGCCGTCGCAATCGGCGGCCAGCGAGGGGCCGGCGATGTAGCGTTCGATGCAGCCGGTGTTGACGCAGAAGCAGGGCGGGTAGGGCAGGTCCTCTCGCGTGGGCCAGGGCAGCGGGGTGTGGCCCCACTCGCCGCAGATGCGGTGGCGGCCGGGCAGCACTGCGCCGTCCACCACGATGGCGCCGCCGCAGCCGGTGCCCAGGATGACGCCGAACACGGTGTGGTAGCCGGCGGCCGCACCGTCGGAGGCTTCGGAGAGGGCGAAGCAGTTGGCGTCGTTCTCGACGCGGACCTCGCGGCCGAGCACGGCGCCCAGGTCGCGGTCGAACGGGTGGTCGTTCATCCAGACGGAGTTGGCGTTCAGCACCAGGCCGGTGGCCGGGCTAATGGCGCCGGGGATGCCGACGCCCACCGTGGCGCGCTGACCGAGCTCGGCCTCCGCGGCGCCGACCAGGTCGTGCACGGCCTGCAGCGCGGCCTGGTAGGTGCGCGGGTTCGGCACGCGGCGGCGCAGCAGCGGCGTGTTGTCCGGGCCCAGCACGATGATCTCGATTTTGGTGCCGCCGAAATCGATGCCGATTCGGATGTTGGCCATGGTGCGCGGGCTCGCATGAGGGACGGGGCAGAAAGGCGGGGGAACGACAGCTTACTCATAGCAGCCCGCGTTGAGCTGACATTTGCAAGGCAAGGAAGGCCTTCTTTTTTGAAAAAAGAAGCAAAAACTTTTGCTCCTGCGCCTGCACCACGTCAGTCCTATTTCTGCCAGCATGTCTGCTTGCATCAGTATCCATCTCCTGGATGCAGGCGTGGAGACAAAAGTTTTTTGGTCCTATTTTTCAAAAAAGGACTGCTTGCTTTCTGTAGGCTCAGCAGCGCGCGCTCTCGGAACCAGAATCTTCTATCGTTCAGAGAAGACTGCCGGGATAGCCCGTCACCAGCCAACCAGCATCAGGACGCGCGTTGCCTTCCCACACCCCGGGGATGGCACAATCCGCGCCGGCTTCCTATTGCTGTGTCCATGACAGCCTACCAGCGCCTCTCCGACCGGTTCGCCCGGATCGCCACCCTGTCCGAAGCCGGCGAGATGCTGGGCTGGGACGCCAACACCATGATGCCGTCGGGCGGGGCGGCCGCGCGCGGCGACCAGCTGGCCGTGCTGGCCGGCGTGGCGCACGGCATGCTGACCGCGCCGGAGGTGGCCCACGACCTGGCTGCGGCAGCGGAGGGAACCGGCGCTGAGGCGCAGGCACGAGACGGGCTTCAAGCGAGCCCCGGCGCACGGGCCGAAGCCACACCGGCCGACTGGGAGGCCGCCAACCTGGCCCTGATGCAGCAGGCGCACGTGCGGGCCACCGCCTTGCCGGCCGACCTGGTGGAGGCGGAGACGCGCGCAAACCTGGCCTGCGAGACGGTATGGCGCGAGGCGCGCGCTGCCGCCGATTTCGCCCGCGTGGCGCCCTATTTGGACGAGGTGGTGCGGCTGTCGCGTGCCCGCGCGCAGGCCCTGTCCGACCGGCTCGGCCTGTCGCCCTACGACGCGCTGATGGACGGCTACCAGCGCGGCATCACCGCCGCCGAGGTGGAACCGGTGTTCGCCCGGCTGGAGGCGTTCCTCGCCGACGCCCTGCCACGCGCGGAGGCGCTGCAGGCCAGCCGTCCCGCGCCGTTGAAGCTACAGGGCAGCTTTCCGGAAGCCGCACAGGAGGCGCTATGCCGCCGGCTCGCCGGCCTGGCCGGGCTGGATTTCGGCCACGCGCGGCTGGACCGGTCCACACACCCGTTCTGCGGCGGCACGCCGACCGACGTGCGCATCACCACGCGCTACAACGAGGCCGACCCGGCGCAGGCGATCATGGGCGTGCTGCACGAGACCGGGCACGCGCTGTACGAGCGCGGGCTGCCGGCAGACTGGGCGCGGGGGGCGGGGGGGGGCCCGGGGGGCGCGGGCGGGCGGGCGGGGGGGACGCAGGGT
>CAXUIR010000158.1:5398-6272 GCA_964251005.1 uncultured Acetobacteraceae bacterium
TGGGCACGGCGTCCGGCATGGGGGCGCATGAGAGCCAGTCGCTGATCGTGGAGATGCAGGCGGCGCGCTCGGACGCCTACCTCGGCTGGCTGTCGGGCGAGTTGGCGGCGGCGTTCGGCGCCCCCGGCCCGGCCACCACGCCGGCGAACCTTGCGCGTCTGTGGCGCCGGGTGGAGCGCGGCTTCATCCGCGTGGACGCCGACGAGCTGACCTACCCGGCACACGTCATCATGCGTTTCCGCCTGGAACGCGCGCTGATCGCCGGCGAGCTCGCAGTGGCCGACCTGCCGGGCGCGTGGAACGATGGGTTACGGGCAACGCTGGGGATCACGCCGCCGCACGACCGGCTCGGCTGTCTGCAGGACATCCACTGGTACGAAGGCCTGTTCGGCTATTTCCCGTCCTACACGCTGGGTGCGATGGCCGCGGCACAGCTGATGGCGGCGGCACGCGCGGCGGTGCCGGAGCTCGACGCCGGGCTGGCCCGCGGCGACCTCTCGCCGCTGGTGGGCTGGCTGGGGCGGAACGTGCACGCGCATGGCAGCCGGCTGGGGTTTTCGGAGATGTTGCTGGCAGCGACTGGGAAGACGCTGGACGGGGGAGATTTCGAGCGGCACCTGACAGCGCGTTACCTCGGGTAGAGGGTCCGCCTTGTTCAGTTGCCGTTGCCAGGACAGCTTGTCAAACAGACACTGAACGAGTGCAGCAGTGACGTCTGATACCGGCCGCCTGATACCAACAGGCCTGGAGGTTGACCGCTCCGAAGCAAGCAAGGCCTTCTTTTTTGAAAAAAAGAAGCAAAAAACTTTTGTCTTCGTGGTCGCGGACCTATCCGGAGAGCGCGCGACAGCGGAGTCAAAAGTTTTTTGGTCCT
>CAXUIR010000159.1:0-6256 GCA_964251005.1 uncultured Acetobacteraceae bacterium
GCCAGCCGCAGCGCGCCCAGCTGGTTGCGCAGCTCCGGCGGCAGGCTAAGCGTGGCCTCGCCGCCCGCCGTGCCGGCCGCGAGCTCGATCGGCGCGCGGGCCAGCACGCGTCCGTCGCTGGTCTGTGCCAGCACGAACTCGGTGTGCGCCGGACCGCCCAGCACCTGGCGCAGCCTGGCCACCAGCCGCTCAGGGGAGAAATCGGCGTCCAGCACCCGCGCCGGCAGGCCGCCGGCCAGCACGGTGACGTGGCCCCGGGCGGACAGCGCGCGCATGAAGCCGGCATCCTGCGGCCGGGCCAGCCCGTCGGAGAGGTAGTACACCGGACCGGAACCGCCGATAGCGGCGGCAGCGCCGGCGCGGTCAGTCGGCCAGGGTTTCGGGTGCAGCGCGTCGAGCACCGGCCGCAGCAGCGCGGGAGGCATCACAGCGGTCATTCGGGGCGCCTGGTTGTCAAGGCCGGGCGCCGTGGTCAGCAGCGCCGCCTTGCGGCCGGCGCCATCCTGGACCGTCTGGACCGCGCCGGCAGCTTCCACGCGCCGGGTGAAGTCGGGGCCGGAGGACCACCCGTCGTCGACCACCAGCAGCGCCGGCCCGGCACCGGACACGGACAGCAGCGGGCCGGTCAGCACCGGCCGCGCCAGGCCCACGATCACCAATCCAGCCGCGGCCAGGCGCAGCGCCAGCAGCCACCACGGCGTGCGGGCCGGAGTCTCTTCCTTTGGCCGCAGGCCGGCCAGCAGCCGGATCGCCGGGAAGTTTTGCGCGCGCGGCGCCGGCGGGGTGGCGCGCAACAGCCACCACAACACCGGCAGCAGAACGAGCGCGGCCAGCACCCAAGGGGCGGCGAAGATCATCCCGGCGCCCCGCTGAGCGCCAGCCACAGCGCCAGTAGCGCGGCCTCCGGCGCCTCGTCCGTGCGGTGGACGGCGAAGCCGAAGCCCGCCGCCTGGCACATGCCGGCGATGGCGGCCTGCTGGCGGGCCAGCGCCTGTCCGTAGGCGTCGCGTATCCCCTGCACGCGAGGGATGATGGCGTCACCCTCGCCTTCCAGGCCGCGGAACCGCACACGCCCGTCATACGGCAGCGCCAGTTCGGCTGGGTCCAGCACCATCACCAGGTGGGCGCCCACCGGCACCTCGGACAGCCGGCGAAGGCTGGCGCTGATCTCGTCCAGCGGGCCGAGGAAGTCGCCCAGCAGCACCGCACCGGCGTGGCGCGGCAGCGAGACCGGCGGCGGCGTGCCGATGTCGGACGCCGGCAACGCGCGCGCCCCCGCGTCCAGCGCGAAGCGGCCGGCGAAGCTGCGTCCCTCCACGCCGATCAGCCTTACCTGCTCGCCGGCGCGGAACAGCAGGCTCGCCAGCGCCAGCAGAAGCAGCTCGGCGCGGTGGCGCTTTTCCGGCAGAGTGCGAGCCGAACGCCAGGCCATGCTGGGCGAGGCGTCGCGCCAAAGGCAGACGGTCTGCGCCGCCTCCCACTCCATGTCGCGCACGTAGGTGCGGTCGGACTTGGCGGATTGCTTCCAGTCGATGCGGGCGCCGGCGTCACCGGACACGTACGGGCGGAACTGCCAGAAGCTGTCGCCGGTGCCGATGCGGCGGCGGCCGTGCACGCCTTGCGCCACGGTGCTGGCGACGCGGTCGGCTTCTACCTGCAGGGCGGGGAGGCGGGCGGCTAGGGCTTCGGCTGTGGCTCGCATTAGGCAACGCCTTCTTTTTCTGAAGAAAAAGAAGCAAAAAGACTTTTACTCCGGCTGTCGCGGACTCTTCCGCGAGCGCGCGACAGCGGAAGCAAAGGTTTTTTGGTTCTTTTTTTCAAAAAAGAACTGCTTGCCTTCATCCCAGCTTGCCGACCAGCCTGGAAATGACCCCAGGCAGCGCCACGCCCTCCGCCCGCGCCGAGAACCCCAGCGCCATACGATGCCGCATCACCGGCTGCGCCAATGCCGCCACGTCGTCCAGGCTGGGCGAAAGCCGCCCGTCGAGCAGCGCCCGCGCCCGCGTCGCCAGCATCAGCGCCTGTGCCGCACGCGGCCCCGGTCCCCAGGCCACGTGCCTTCGCACACCGTCGTCGTCGGCGCTTTCCGGACGCGCGCCGCGCACCAAAGCTAAAATCGCGTCCACCACGCTCTCGCCCACCGGCACGCGGCGCACCAGCGCCTGCGCGCGCATCAGGTCCTCGGCCGTCATCACCGGGCGCGCGGCGGCCTGGTCGGCGCCGGTGGTGGCCAGCAGCATCGAGCGCTCGGCGGCCGCCTCCGGGTAGCCGATCTCCACCTGCAGCAGGAAGCGGTCGAGCTGCGCCTCTGGCAGAGGGTAGGTGCCCTCCTGCTCGATCGGGTTCTGCGTCGCCAGCACGTGGAACGGCGCAGGCAACGGATGGTCGGTGCCGCTGACGGCGACGTGGCGCTCCTGCATCGCCTGCAGCAGAGCGGACTGGGTGCGCGGGCTGGCGCGGTTAATCTCGTCGGCCATCAGCAGCTGGCAGAAGATCGGGCCCTGCACGAAGCGGAAGGCGCGGCGGCCGGCCTCGGTCTCCTCGAGCACCTCGCTACCGGTGATGTCGGCCGGCATCAGGTCCGGCGTGAACTGCACGCGGCGGCGGTCCAGGCCCAGCACGGTGCCCAGCGTCTCAACCAGCAGCGTCTTGCCGAGGCCCGGCACGCCCACCAGCAACGCGTGCCCGCCGGACAGCATCGCCACCAGCGTCTGCTCCACCACGTCGTCCTGGCCGTAGATCACCCGGGCGATCTCGCTGCGGGCGGCGGCGACGGTGGCGGCAAGCCGGTCCGCGTCGGCGATCAGTGTGTCCTGCAAACCGGGTTCCTCGACGATGGGGCGGCGCGTGGCCGAAGCCCGGCCAGGATGTGGGGCGCTTTGGCGCAGGCAGCAGTGTGCAACCCGGCCGGTCCCGCCGTCCAGTGCGGCCGCTGGCGGAGGTGCCACGCGGGCCAGGGAATTTCCGCACCTGGTATTACATACGCGCCTCGCGGCTCCCTATATGCGGCTGATGCGCCGGACCTGCCCACAGAGCTGCGACCGATAGCCGAATGAACCGCGCCCTTCTTACCCCCGGAAGCTCCATCCTGTTCCCCTCTGCGGCACTTGGCGACGAGGCTGCGTGCGAGCGGACTCCCGCCAAGCCCGCCCGCGCACGGACCGAATGCGGCGACATGCCCTTTCTGGTGCAGCGCGACGGCACCTGGCTGTACCGCGGCAGCCCGATCGGCCGGAAGGAACTGGTCTGCCTGTTCTCCAGCGTGCTGCTGCGCGACACGATCGGCGATTACTGGCTGGAGACCCCGGTCGAGCGCGGCCGCATCCAGGTGGAGGATACGCCCTGGGTGGCCGTCGAGATGGACTGGCGCCGCTGCGGCCAGGGCCGCAACCAGTCGATCTCGTTTCGCACCAACGTGGACCAGGTGGTCACCGCAGGTCCGGAGCATCCGCTGCGCGTGGCGCACAACGCGATGACCTGCGAGCCGATCCCCTACATTCACATCCGCGACGGCCAGGGCGACAAGCCGCTCGAAGCGCGCATTGCCCGTCCGGTGTACTACGAGCTGGTGGCCATCGCCGTGCCCGGCTGCGTCGGCGGCGAGCAGAAGCTGGGGGTGTGGAGCTGCGGCGTGTTCTTCCCGCTCGGTGACCTGGCCGATGAGGCCTGCGACTGCGATTGCGCAGAGGATTGACGCGCCCGGCGTGCGCGCCGCCCCTGCACTGTTCAGCGACGACGTTCTGCGCGCCCGCCTCTCCGGCCCGGATCCGGAAAGCCGGCTCGACGACACCGAGTTACGCGGCGCGGCCGCCGCACCGCTGATCCCGGCCGCCGTGCTGGTGGGTGTTGCGACCGGGATCACCCCGGGCGTGCTGCTGACCCGTCGGACCGCGCATCTGCGTCAGCATTCGGGTCAGGTCAGCTTCCCCGGCGGCCGGATCGACCCGGAGGATGCGAGTCCCGAGGCGGCCGCCCTGCGCGAAGCCCGC
The DNA here is from genome assembly GCA_964251005.1 of uncultured Acetobacteraceae bacterium. GTDB lineage: Bacteria > Pseudomonadota > Alphaproteobacteria > Acetobacterales > Acetobacteraceae > BOG-908. The sequence continues at coordinate 3,990 of CAXUIR010000159.1, forward strand.
GAGGAGGTGGGCCTGGACCCCGGCCATGCCGAAATCCTTGGCCGCTTGCGCGACTACGCCACCGGCACCGGCTACCGGATCACGCCGGTGCTGGCGTTGCTGGCGCCGGGCTACGTGACCCAGGCGTCCGAACACGAGGTGGCCGACGTGTTTCAAATGCCGTTGTCGGTGCTGCTGGACCCGGCTGCACCGGCGCGGCGTGGAGCAATGTTGCGCGGTGCGTGGCGGGAATACTGGGTGTGGCCGCACCCGGAGCAGTACATCTGGGGGGCGACGGCTTCTATCCTGGTGCATCTCGCGCGCAGGATACGGGGGAAGTAAGCAAGGCCTTCTTTTCTGAAGAAAAGAAGCAAAAGACTTTTGTCTCCGCTGTCGCGGACTCATCCGGAGAGCGCGCGACAGCGGAGTCAAAGTTTTTTGGTTCTTTTTTGAAAAAAGAACCGCTTGCTTTCTGTGAGTCAGCATCAAGACCGGCTGGTATTAGATGTCCTTGCCTGCGTCCGGCTGCAACGGCCCGGTCTCGCTCTGCAACCGATCCGTGCCGCCGTAACCCGCGTGGCTTTCCTCCCCGGCCGCGCCGCCCGGCACGCCGTGCTTCATGCCCGTGCGTTCGTCCGCCAGGTGCTCGGCGCCGTCGGCGTGGTCGTCCGGCATCTTCTTGTCGTGGTCGCCCTTGGTGATCGTGGACATGTCCGTCTTGCCTCTGTGTCGTTGTTCTGGCTCACCCAACAGGGTGCGCGCGCTCAGGTTGCCTGCACCACCGCCTCGGCCACCCGGCGTGCCTGCGGTTCAGTCAGGTCCGGATGGATCGGCAACGCGAGGATGCGGGTAGCCAGATCCTCTGCCACCGGCAGCGCGCTGCCGCGGTGGTGCGGCGCGTAGGCCGGCTGGCGGTGCAGCGGCCGCGGGTAGTAGACCACCGAGGGCACGCCGGCCGCACGCAACGCCGTCTGCAGGTGGTCGCGCGCGGCTTCGTCCGGCAGCAGGATAGCGTAGACCGCCCAGGCGCTTGCCGAATCCGCCACCCGCGCCGGCACGCGGACGTGGTTGGACAGCGCGGCGTCGTAAATCCGCGCGCTGCGCTCGCGCGCGGCGAGCTCTTCGTCGAAGACGTCCAGCTTGGCCAGCAGCACGGCCGCCTGTAGCGTGTCCAGCCTGCCGTTCATCCCCGTCCGCAGCACCTCGTAGCGGGTGGTGCCCTCGCCGTGGGTGCGCAGGCTGCGGTAGAGCGCGGCCCGCTCGGCGCTTTCGGTCAGCAGCGCGCCGCCGTCGCCGTAGCCGCCCAGCGGCTTGCTGGGGAAGAAGCTGATGGCGGTGGCGTCCGCCTCGGCGCCCAGCTTGCGGCCGGACAGGCTGGCGCCGAAGCTCTGCGCGCAGTCGTCCAGCAGGAACAGGCCGTCGCGTTCGGCGATCCCGCGCAGCGCCGGCCAGGGCGCGGGCTGGCCGAACAGGTCCACGCCGATGATGGCGCGCGGCCGCAGCACGCCCTCCGCCCGCACCGAGGCAATGCGGCGCTCGAGGTCGGCGGGGTCGATCTGGAAGGTCGCCGGGTCCACGTCGACGAACACCGGGGTCGCACCGAGCACCAGCGGCACCTCGGCCGTCGCGGTGTAGGTGAAGGCCGGCAGGAACACCGCGTGGCCGCGGCCGATCTCCTCGGCCATCATGGCGATCTGCAGCGCGTCGGTGCCCGAGCTGACGGCCACACAGTGCGCCGCCCCGGCGTAGGCGGCCAGGCGCTGCTCCAGCTCGCCCACCTCGGGGCCAAGCACGAACTGGCAGTGTGCCAGCACCGCCTCCAGCCGGGCGCGCAGGGCCGGCTCGATCCGGCGCTGCTGCGCCTTGAGGTCCAGGAAGGCGACGGATTCGGTCATCTGGCAGCTTCCGTAAGCGTGGCCGCGCTCTCTGGCGGCCGGGTGAGTTCGGGGACGAGTGCCGCCAGCGCAGCGACGGCGCGCCGCGCGTCGCCGGCGTGGCAGAAGGCAGCGATCGCGTCGATGGCGGCACCCACCGCGTCCGCGTCGGCGGTGCGCGGGGTGGCCATCAGCAGGCCGGGGTGGCCGGTCGGCAGCGGCGGTTCGCGGCCGTGGAACAGCTCCTCGAACAGCTTCTCGCCGGGGCGCAGGCCGGTGTAGGCGATTTGCACGTCGGTGTCTGGCCGCAGGCCGGCCAGGCGGATCATCTGCCGTGCGAGGTCGACGATGCGCACCGGCGCGCCCATGTCGAGCACGAAGATGCCGCCGTCCTGCTGGCCGTCCGCTCTGCAC
>CAXUIR010000160.1:0-5937 GCA_964251005.1 uncultured Acetobacteraceae bacterium
CGTTCTTCGCCGTCTGCACGGCCTGGTCGCGCGCCTGCTTCAGCTTCGCCTCGTTGGTGTCGAACTGGCGGGCGGCGTCGTCCGAACTGATGTGCTGCTGCGCCGCCATGATGGCGATCACTCTCTGCTTGGCTGCCGGCGCGTCCTGCCCACCGCGGGCGTAGGTCGCCAGGTTGGCGGCCACCTCCTTCTGCGCATCCTGCGGCGTCATCATGGCAGGGTCCGGGTTGGCCGGCTTGAGGTAGCTCTGCGCCTCCTGCTGCACCATGTCGGGCGACGCGCCGGCGGCTTGGGCTGCGTCCTTGATGCCGCTGCCCGCCGCCGAGGTGACGCTGCCCAGCGCCGAGAAACCGCCGCCGATGATGCCGCCCACTGCCGAGGACAGCAGGTAGATCGTCAGCAGGGTGGCGATGCCCCAGGTGACCAGGCCGTGCAGCAGCCCGTCCCAGCGCAGCTCGATGCCGGCCAGCCAGGCCGCCACGTAGCCGCCGAAGCCGAGTGCGATGACGCTGCTGACCACCCACCACACGCCGGCGCCGATGCCGAAAGTGCTGGCACTCGGCGTGGACCCCGCGTTGACGTTGACGTTGCCCAGGCCGATCCCGGCCCCCAGCATGCTCAGCAGCAGCTGTATGGTCACCACCAGCACCACCCCGCCGAAGATCGCCGCCCAGGAAATGCGCCGGTGGGTGTGCGCGCCGCCGCCGAGCATGGTGGTGGTGGTCTCCAGCACGCCAGGAGGGCGCACCAGGGGATCGTTGTAGTTCGTCGCTGACATGATGTTCTCCTGCGCCGTCCGTGCGGGTGGCACCGGCACCCGCCCGGGCGGGAATTAATTGGTGGTTTTTAGGGTGGTAGTGTCGTAGGTCGACCCGGTGGCGTCGCCCGGCAGCTTGGTGACCTCCACGTCCTCGCGGCGGACGGTGTCACGCACCGTCTCCGTGCGTTCGGCGGCCTCCTTGCGCAGCGCGATCTCCTCGGTCACCCGCGCGGTCTTGGAGACGACGGCCTCCTCCGCGGACTCCGTCATCTCGATCGTCTTGTCGGTCCAGTCGGCGTCCGCGACCGGCCGGCCGTCGGTCACCGGATGGCGCTCGATCGAGACGTGCTCGTCGCGCAGGCTGACCTGCTCCTCGACCGGCGTCTCGACGACGAAGCGGCGGATGCGGGTGGTGCCGCGGTTGATCACGCGCTTGCCGACCGCCAGCGTCTCCTCGGAGAGCTGGATGGTGCCGCCATCCGTCGCCGCCGTCTTGGCAGACGTCACGCCGGCCGCGGGCGCTGCGCCCACCAATGGCGTGCGCGTGGTCGTCGTCATCTCCGTCTGCGTCAGGCCATAGCTGCCGGCGCGCTCGTCGATGTCGATCGGGCTGTGCTGCCCGAGGATCTGGGTGACCTTCTCCACATGCGCGTCCTCTACCTTCACCGTCACCGCCGTGGACCCGGTGCTCACGCTGCGGTCGTAGACGGTGGTGTCGTGGTCGGGCTCGCCGCCGAACAGGCTGCTCCAGAACCCGGTTCCCTCCGTGCTGCGTGCGGCCGGCGCGGTCGCGTTGCCGGCGTAGCTGCCTTCCTGCGCGTGGCGGTGGACGGCGGATGCCGGGATGCCGGCCTGCAGCAGGTCCTGCACGGCAAGTTCGGCGTGGGCCGGAGTGTCGTAGACGGCGACGATGGTCTGTTCTGTCATTTCTCAGTCTCTCTTTTGGCTGGTTGGTGGTTCGATGTGCACTGCGCCTGCAACCGTCGACGTCGCCTCTGCGCGCGTGACACTTGCGACCTGTTGCCGAAGCTGCACCGTCTGGCGGTGCTGCTCGGTGGTCCGGACGCGCCTGATCCGGACCTCCTCCTTCAGGACGAGGCGCCGCTCGAGCACGAGCACCTCCTCCATCACGGGAATGATGGTGGTGTCGCCGTCCTGGCGTATGGCGGGCGCGGCCTCGACGACGCGGCCGACCGGCACGCGCTCGACCTCCACGGTCTCGTGCGCCAGCACCTCGTCGACGATCTGCTCGTGCAGCCGCGTCGTCGTGCTGACCCGCACCGTCTGCCCCTCCACCAGGCGGCGCGAGACGACCGCCTGCTCCTCCAGCAGCCGCAACACCGCCGTCTCCGCGGCGGTGCCGCTCGGCAGAAAGGCAGGGGTCTCGACCGCAAGGCCACCGTCGGCACGAGCGAGAGGCTGCACCTTGGCGCCCCCCGCCGTGCCGTTTGGCAGAGTGGGATGCGCCTCGTTCACGGAGACGCCCTCGGCGCGAGCGGCGGGCTGCACCGCCGCGTCTTCCGCCGTGCCGTCCAGTAGGCCGGAACGCGCCGGCGTATCGGTCACGACAACACCTTCGGGGCGAGCGAGACGTCGAGGTGGATCGGCGCGTGCAGCGTGTTGGCCACCGGGGACCAGATCATCGCGTGCTGGATGATCGCCTTCAGCGCAGCCTCCGGCGCGTCGGCCTCGATGTGCACCCGCACCTGGATGGTCTCGAAGCCGACCGGGTTGGGCTCCTGGCCGGCGTTGCCCCACAGCGGGCTCGCAGCCAGGTCCGCTTCGACATCCAGCACCAGGTTGGTCACTTCGATGTTGCCGATCGTGGCGTTGGCGCGGATGCGCTCTGCCAGGCAGGACCCCAGCGTCGCCAGCAACAGCGTGGACGTCTTCGATCCGCCGGCCGAGGCAGACAGGCCCAGCGCCTCGTGCATGTCGATGGGCGGCAGGTCGCCCAGATGCGTATGCAACCCTGCAGCACCGCTTGCCACCACCCGGCATCGCAGCATCCGGCCGGCATGCCGCGCGCTGCGGTCGGATCGGGCCAGACCGCCTTGCGTCGGCGGCTTCATCGCGCCGCCCCAGCGCACACGGCCACGCCCTGCGTGCCCGGCTGGCGGGCCCGCGGTCGATAGGTTAAGACGTCGTGCACGCTCACTCTCATCGGCGGATGTGGTCACGTCCAAGACGCGGGAGCGAGCAGCTTTATTGCCCGATGCCCGTGCAAAACTGCATGGGAACCAATGCTGGATTGGGACAACCTCCGTTTTTTCCTGGCGGTTGCGCGGCATCGCAACCTCGCGGCGGCCGCGAAGCTTCTGCACGTCACACAGTCCACGGTCGGGCGACGGCTCGCCGCGTTGGAGGCCGGCATCGGCGCGCGCCTGCTGCACCGTGTGGCGGACGGCTACGCGCTGACCCTGGCCGGACAGCAGATCATGGCCAACGTGGAGCGCATGGAAGGCGAGGCGGTGGAGGTGGAGCGCGCGGTGGCCGGGCACGACACCCGCCTGGCCGGCACCGTGCGCGTCATGGGCAGCCAGCTGGTGACCAGCCACCTGCTTGCCCCGAGCCTGGCGGCGCTGCACGCGAACGACCGCGCTGTCCTGGTCGAACTGGTACCCGCGTCCTTAAGTGACGCCATGGCGCTGCGCGAGGTTGACATCACCCTGCAGCTGCAGCCGTTCGAACACCAGGACCTCGTCGTGCGCAAGCTCGGCGCCATGGCGTTCGGCCTCTACGGCGCGTCGGCCTACGTGACGCGTTGCGGCACGCCGACGACCGAGGATGGTTGCGCCGGCCACCAGCTCATCACCCTGCTCGACGACCGCGAATTGTCCGCCCAGGCGGCCTGGCTCTCCAAGCATGGCTGCCGCGGCGACGTCGTGCTGCGCAGCGACAGCTACGAGACGCAGCATTGGGCCACCGTCAGCGGCGGCGGCCTGGCCGTGCTGCCGCGCTTCCGGGCAGACGGCGAGCCCGCGTTGCAACTGCTCGCCACCGATCCGCCCGTGCCCGCAGCCGACATCTGGCTCGGCGTGCACCGCGACAACCGCGACGTTCCACGCGTGCGCGCGGTGCTGGATTGTATCGCGGCGGCGGTACGCGGACGGGCCTCGGTGCTTAGCCCGTAGGACAGGCAAGGCCTGCTTTTTTGAAAAAAGCAGCAAACAAACTTTTACTGCGGCTGTCGCGGAGTGTCCTGCGGCGTGCACTCAGCCGACAGGTATTTCGCTGCCTTGGGTGCTGTCCAGACGATCCAAAATGCTGACCATTAACAGGCAAGCAAACGGTTGTTTACAGAAGCAACTAGAAACTTGTCTGTGACGTGGCCTTACCACGGCGAGTGCCTTGCTCTCGGCGCGATACCAGCCGGCGTTAATGCTGACTTACAGCAAGCAAGCAAGCAGTCCTTTTTTGAAAAAAGGACCAAAAACTTTTGACTCCGCTGTCGCGCGCTCTCCGGATAAGTCCACGATAGCGAAGACAAAGTTTTTGCCTCTTTTTCGAAAAAGAAGGCCTTGGCTTCCTTGGGAATGGTCAGTCTCCAGGCCCGTTGGTTTAATACCGGTCCGCTCTGATGCTGACGTTCGTAAAGCAAGGAAGGCCTTCTTTTTTGAAAAAAAAAGAAGCAAAAAACTTTTGCTCCTGCGCTTGCGCCACGGTCATGCCTGGTTCTGCCAACATGTGCATTTGCATGGCATGCCTCTACCTTGATGCAGGCGTGGGAAGGAAAGTTTTTTGGTCCTCCTTTTCAGAAAGGACTGTTTTGTTTCTATGTGTCAGCCGCAACGCGGGTTGGTATAAGACTTTCGAGCCGCCGTAGGGGTGGTGGTAGACGAAAGATCGTTTGCGGTTTCTTGGAAATCCGTCTTCTCGGCAGGCGCAAGAAAAACACCAAGCACGCCAAGAGCACCAAGGGCACCAAGGGCACCAAAGGCACTAAAAGAGCTTCTTGTGTTTTGCTGGGTCGCGCGTTCGGAAAACGCCGAGCCACTCTTCTTGGCGTTCTTAGTGTCCTTCGCGCTCTTGGTGGTGACTCTTGCTTGCGCCTGCCACTAGAATAAGGTGCCTCAACCCGGCTCACCACGAGAGCAAAAACTTTTTGGTTCTTTTTTCAAAAAAGAACCACTTGTTTTCATTCCGTAGGCGTCGAATCAAACATTTTTGCTTTTTCCTTACAAAAAACAAGGCCTTCCTTGCCTTGCAAATGTCAGCGTCAACGTGGGCTGGCATCAAAGCCGCTCGCGTTATCAGCAACTTAAACACTAGCAAGTAACAGACAAGCAGCAGATTTTCGAAAAGAATTAGAGACTATTTGTCTTTGGAGCAGATGCTGCTGGAGCGTCCGCGACAGCAGAAAGCGGGTTTTTTGCCAAGCTTCATTTCAAGGAGCAAACCTCGCTTTTTCACCGCCTGTCGACGTCGCCAAACTTTACGGGAGTCGACATCTCGGCAGCTAGCGCGACAAGATTTCCGAACCTATGAGATCCTGACTATATGTTTTGATCGCCGGCCTCAAGCCAAGATAATGAGCGCTGTCGCGGATGCTGGACACGATGCATTCCAACAGCGCGCAGCCCCGGGAGACAAAAGTTTCTTGGTTCTTTTCTTCAAAAAAGAATCGCTGCTTTCGTCCCGAGTGGCAACCGCTAGCCTAGTCCGGCAGGTGCATCTCCCCGCTCGCGTAGAGCACCGCCGTGCCACGCAGGTGCACCCGCTCGCCTGCCAGCGCGCACGTCATCATTCCGCCGCGCGCGCTCGCCTGGTGGCAGACCAGCGTCGTCTTGCCCAGCGTCTCGGCCCAGTACGGCACCAGCTGTGTGTGCAGCGAGCCGGTTACCGGGTCCTCATCGATGCCGTAGCCCGGCGCGAAGTAGCGGCTGGTGATGTCCGCCCCGTCCACGCCTCCGGCCGCGGTGACCGCGACCGCGCCGTCGAAGCGCGCGGCGATTGCGGCCACGTCCGGGCGCAGGGCGGCCACCTGCGCGGGGCTCGCCAGCACCGCCACCAGCCTGGCGGACTGCACCACCTCCAGCGGCTCGGCGCCCAGCGCGGCGGCGAGGCCGTCGGGCGTGGCGACCCGCGCGAACGGGTGGGCGGGAAAGTCCAGCTCGATTTCGGCGCCGGACACGGAGGCGGTCCGCCCGCCGGAGCGGGTGTGGTAGCGGACCGGG